>JAGAPI010000104.1 GCA_017623335.1 Prevotella sp. | reverse complement strand
GGAAAGCGAGGGGCTCACCGTGCGCACCATTCACGAAGGAGTTCCCCAACACGTTGAATATTCGCTCACGCCCATCGCCAAAAGTTTCCTCAGAGAAATAAGTTACGTTGTGGAGTGGGGACAACTGCACTTTGAGGAGATACAGAAAAACCGCAAATAGTTTCCTTCAAAACCCATTTTCATGAGTAGCGGCGTTGTCCTCCTCCGTCTGCCCGAACATAAGACAGAATCCGAGTTTATTAAACTGGTAGTACATATTAATGCGTTCCGGGGTGTCATTTTCAAGGAGCAGAAGAAGCTCTTTGGCAAATTCCAGCGTTGCGGAACCGTTTGCTGTGACAATATTCCCGTCGCTTACTGCCTGTGCATTGACATAATTGCGTGCATTGGTGTAGTTGTCGCCACCCCACAGCTGAAGTTGCTCCAGTCCGTTGCCGGTATGTCTGACCTCATTGAGGAATCCGCACTTTGCCATAAACGATGCCCCATTGCATATTGCACCTACTATCCTGCCTTTTTCTATGGCTTGCCTGACTATCGGCACCACCTGTTCCGCAACAGGAGTGTTCCATCCGAAACCGCCAATCAACACTAATGCCGCATAATCTTCGGGCATCGTTTCAAACGAATAATCAGGCAAAGTCCGAAAACCGCCAATGGATTTTACCGGCTCCAATGTCGGGGCAACAACCTTATTCACATATTTAGGATTCTCTTTCAGTGCAAACTCATCGGATGCGATAGCTTGTGAAAGATATACAATCTCGTGCGCAGCATAGTCGGGCAGGAGGATATACAGTATTTCGTTGTTCATATATTATTTTTTTACTTTGCAAAGATACTGCTTTTTTTCGTCTAATCCAAAAAATCAGTATGAATTTTTGGATTATAATCCGAAAAGTTAGGTGGATTTTTTGGATTAGGCTGTTTTTTGATTAGGCTATTATAATAACGGGGTCATATAAACAGGCAGCAACAGTGTTTCTGAATCCTTTTTCAAATCCTTTGTGTAAATCAAATACCGCTTGTCTACGACATTAGCATATTTTTGGCAGAAAGCGTCAAGCGACGCATGAGCATTATATCCGGATGACTTGACCTCTATGGGATGTAGCTTGGCTCCGCGCGACAGCAAAAAATCAATCTCATAATTATGGGTGCTGTCCTTTTGCCAGGTATAATAGAATAGCCTGTTGCCTGCCGCAGCGAGCATTTGTGCAATCAGATTCTCATAAACATATCCGAGATTTGCCGGCAGTTTGTCACCAAGAAGTTTCTGGTATATGATGTTCTCGGTATAGTCCTTATCCCAAAATGCTAAAGTCACAAACAACCCCGTATCAGCACAAAACACCTTGAATTTAGAAATGTCCTTTGTCAAAGACATTCCAACATTAGGCTCATTTGAATGGTATGACAACAGTACGGTCTTGCTGTCCTCCAGATTCCTTATATATTCAAACAACTTGTCATCATTGACATTACCCAAGATGGAATATGGCTTATACCGGTTGTTGGGTTGGCTCAATTGCGACGGTATTTCCATAAAAAGAGTTTCAAGTCTTCCTGTCGGGTCAAGTTTTTGAAAATCGTCTTGATATAGTTTGATTATGCCGCGTTTTACATTATCCACCATACTGAGATTGTTCGTGTCAAGATATGCGTTGACAGCCTGAGGCATTCCTCCAACAAGCATATACAGCCGCAGGTCACGCATCTTGCTGCGGTGTGCTTGTCCAAGTGCCATCCGTTTATCAAAGAATATCTTAAGCAAAGGCATTGTGGCTTCATCCCCAAGTGCCCATCGGAATTCCTCATAATCCATTGGAAACATAGCAATTCTTTCTTCTTCGCTGGGGATGGTTATATCCTTGGTGTTTTTCTTGATGCTTATAAGAGAGCCTGTCTCAATATAGTCATATCTGCCGTCAGCCACAAGGTATTTTATGGCTTGGCGTGCTTTAGGACATTTCTGCACTTCATCAAAAATTATAACCGACTTGCGTTCTTTCAGAACAACATTGTAATGGGTCTGAAGTTGCAGGAAGATAAAATCCAAGTTCATCAAGTCGTCAAACAGAGATATAACTTCCTTCGAGGCTTTGTTAAAATCAACAAGAATGTATGACTCATACTCATTCCTTGCAAATGACTCAACAACAGTAGATTTCCCTACACGCCGTGCTCCCTCTACAAGAACTGCAGTCCTGCCGTCTTGTGCCTGCTTCCATTCGAGAAGCCTACTGTATATTTTACGCTTGAATATTCGCCCCATAGGATTTCAATATTTTGATCACGGTGCAAAATTACACTATTTTTTTCGTTTACGCAAATGTTTTTGTCCCAAAAGTACGAAAATACGGAAATGTTTTTGCCGAAAAAGTACGAAAATACGGAAATGTTGCTACTTTCCTATTATCAGGTGGCGCACAGGACCAGCAGCATCTGGCCTCACGTCAAATCGTTTGTCTTTCAGTTCTGTCCGTACACAGTACACCTTGCCGTTTGTAATATTCTGAAGGTCGATTGCTTCATTGCATGCCGGCAGGTTACGTGCTTCGATTGTATACACGTTCGTGACACATTTTCTCGGGGTCTGCATATCATTGTTGGGGCTCTTCATCAATATCTGTCCTAAGGCAACCGATGCCTTTACATTGGGAATTTCGGGCTTATTGATATTGAACTGAAGGAAATATGGAATGTCAAGCCTGCACTTTGAATACAGTACAGGTATATTTTCCTGCAGCTGTGTGTCAAATATGTATGTACTGCGGCAGCTGAATAATTTGTACTGATACTCAATGATGTCTCCTGCCTTTACGTCTGGAACGCGAATATGGCGTATCATGTAGTGGTCGTTGATACGCTCGTCTTTTATGTTGGCGCCATCCACTCTTCTTTTCTTCACCTTGCCGCCTGCATTGCTGAATGCCATGACTTTCATCTCATAGAACTCATCGCGCATGTTCATATCTTCCTTTTCGTTAAAACTTACAATATCCACTGCGGCATATCCCGCACCAGAGTCTTTCAGTATCTTTATGCGTACCTTTACGTCATACTGCATTGTTGTTCCTTCCGGGTCGATATATTTGTTGGTTCCGGAAGAGGCAAAACGGTTGTCGTCCAGCGAGCCCTCACCGCTGCTGCCGTATGCGTTGAACGAGCCGGCGAGTGTATATGTCAAATCCACCGACTTATACAGCACCACTGCCTCAGCGTCGGGCGCAAAGCTGACACCCTTAATTTCCCATTCTTCCTGTGATGGCTTACCGAACTTGGCATTCTGTGCCGCAGCTGTCATTGCAAAGGCACAGAATAAAGACATAATAAATGAAATGTGTCTCATAAATGTTAATTTTTTATTTTATTCATTGTTTTTTATTGTTCGAAAGTTTAGTATTTAAAGGTTCACTCCCAATAATTGGGTGAGGCGGCTGTTTCTCAATAAAATGTTGCAATCTTTGTAATCGCCCAAAAACATAGTGGCAACAATTTTATAAGAGTAACCGTTGTGCCTGCAAAATTACGCAATATTTCTGAATTATCAAGCATACAAAATGTTAAAAATTCATTGCCATCTTAATTTTGTGCCTCTTTTCATGCAACTGAAGCTTTACGGCCTGTTCACTTTTATTATAGAAAATACATTGCAAAACATCCTGAAGCTGCCATAAATCTATGACTATAAGTTTTAGCCACATAGCTATAAGTTTTAGTTATGTGGCTAAAACTTATAGTTACATAAACAATACTTATATTTATAAAATTTAACTGAATAAATTTGGTTTTTCTCCTGTTTTTTTGTAACTTTGTAGGCAATAAAACCGATTTTAACTACACGAATTATGGCAAAATATATAAAGCAGGAAATGCCGGACATACGTAAGGACGGCAGCAAGAAGTGTTATTACCGCATGCAAAGCAACGGCAATGTGTCGACCGACGAGCTTATACGCACAATATGCATGCACGGTGGTGTGGGGCTTGGCGAGAGCGTGTTCCGCCATGCCTTGGAGGACCTTGCCGACGAGCTGGCAAGGAGGATTGCCGAGGGTTACACGGTGACGCTCGACGGCATAGGCACATTCCAGGCGGCAATAGGTGTGTGCGAAGGCAAGGAGATGGACGGCATTGACGGTGATGAGCCGAAGCGCAATGCGCAGAGCCTTGAGCTGAAGGGTGTGAACTTTAAGGCCGACCGCTCTCTGGTGAAGGAGGCGCACAGGCGATGCAAACTGGTGCGTGCCGGAACAAGCCGTGTAAACCGCTCCCCGCATACAAAAGAGGAGCGTCTGCAGATGGCAAAAGATTATCTCAGCACTCATACTCACATGAGGATTGCCGACTATGCCGAAATGACTCAGCTGCCCAAGTCGAGCGCATCGCTTGAGCTGCGCACTTTCGCCTCCGACCCTGCCTCCGGCATTGCCTCAAACGGCAAGGCAACGCACATTGTCTATGTTAAGAGATGAACAGCTGTGGTGTGACATTGGGTGCCACGTAGGTGTAACGTATGGTGCAACGTCTTTCTTGATGTCACACCCTGTAGAAGCCCTGTGTTTATCGGTATTTCATGGGTATGAGGTGTGACGTGTAGGACGTTGTGGATTTCCCGCTGCAAGCTGGCTATACCGGACATACGTAAGGACGGTAACCCCAAACGTTATTACCGCTTGTAAGGCAACTACAATGTGTTGAATTATTATAAACGTTTTAAAAATAAGAAGATTATGAAAAAGTTTTTTACGGTATGCGCCTCGGTGCTGCTGTCGGCTGTAGCCCTTGCTCAGGGCTTCTGCAATCCTGTGATTCCCGGTTATCATCCCGATCCTTCGGTGTGCCGTGTGGGCGACAAGTTCTATCTTGTAAATTCCTCGTTTCAGTATTTCCCTGGTGTGCCGGTGTTTGAGAGCGGTGACCTTGTGAACTGGCGCCAGATAGGCAATGTGCTCGACCGCGAGGAACAGCTGCCGCTGAAAGGCGCTTCGTCGTGGCTCGGTATCTATGCGCCCACGATACGCTACCACGCGGGTACATATTATATGATTACCACCAACGTGGGCAACGGCGGCAACTTTATGGTGACTGCCACCAATCCTGCCGGTCCATGGAGCAATCCTATATGGCTGAAGCAGCAGGGCATAGACCCCTCGCTTTATTTTGAGAATGGCAAATGCTACATGGTGAGCAATCCTGACAACACGATTATGCTGTGTGAGATTGACCCAAAGACCGGCGAGCAGCTCACGGAGAGCCGTCCGTTGTGGCAAGGCACCGGCGGACGCTACCCTGAAGGACCGCACATCTATAAGAAAGACGGATATTATTATCTGCTTATATCAGAGGGCGGCACCGAGCTTGCCCACCGTCTCACCATAGCCCGCAGCAAAAACATTTATGGTCCTTACATTTCAAATCCCGATAACCCTCTGCTCACCCACTGCTCAATGGCAGGACAGACAAATCAGATACAGGGTACGGGACATGGCGACTTTGTGCAGGCTGCCGACGGCAGCTGGTGGATAGTGTTCCTTGCATACCGTAATTTTGGCGGTTCATATCATCATCTCGGACGTGAGACCTTCCTTGCCCCCGTGGTGTGGGAGAAAGGAAAATGGCCAGTGGTGAACGGCGGTCAGCCCGTTGACACGCTGATGACATGCCGCACGCTGCCTACAGTCTTGCAGACCACGCCGCAGTCTTTGTTGGGAGTAGGTCCTGAGTGGATTCACATACAGAATCCCGAAACAGGCAAATATGTTGCCGACGGCAAGGGTGGTGTGCGCATATATGGTTCTGCCAGCTCGCTCACCCGCAACGACAAGCCATCGTTCATGGGGCGCCGTCTGGAAAGTTTCACCGACGGCATCAGCGCCAAGGTGGACGGCAGCAGTCTGGAGGCTGGCGATGAGGCTGGACTCACCGTGTATCAGATCAACGACGGACACTATGATATCTTCATCAAACGCGAGACCCACGGCGACTATAGTGTGAATGTGCGCTATCAGGTGAAGTCGCTCAGTCATGTTGTTGCAAGCAAGGTGATAAGTTCTGCTGTGACGGAGATTGGGCTGGCTGGCGAGGGTGAGAACTACGTGTTCTGGTTCACAGCCAGTGGTGTGCGCCATGATCTTGCCACTTTGCCGGCAACGCTTATAAGCACCGAGGTGGTTGGCGGATTTACCGGAGTGGTGGCAGGAATGTATGTTGTGGGTAAAGGCTATGCCGATTTTAAATAAAAAAGCAAGCTTGATTGCGCTCGGTTTGCTCATCTTTTGCAAAATGAAGTTGACAAATCGAAAACTTTTTTGCAAAGTTGATTTAATTTATATCAAAATAGATTGAAAGAAACCACAAAATGACACGAAATCTTTTGTCCGACGCAAGAAAATGACTAACTTTGCGGTCGGATTATAAAGATTGGGATATAAATTTCTAACATCATATTAAGTTAAAATAATTATGGTAAATTACAAAGATCTTGGCCTTGTGAACACCCGTGAGATGTTCAAGAAGGCAGTTGCAGGCGGCTATGCAATCCCTGCGTTCAACTTCAACACAATGGAGCAGATGCAGGCAATCGTGCAGGCAGCAGTAGAAACAAAGTCACCGGTTATCATGCAGGTGTCGAAGGGTGCGCGTAAGTATGCCAACCCTACAATTCTCCGCTATATGGCAGAGGGTGCTGTTGAGTATGCCAAGGAGTTGGGCTGCCCGGAGCCACAGATTGTTCTTCATCTTGACCACGGTGACAGCTTCGAGACTTGCAAGAGCTGCATCGACTCAGGTTTCTCTTCAGTGATGATCGATGGTTCTTCACTGCCTTACGAGGAGAATATCGCCCTGACAAAGAAAGTTGTAGAGTATGCTCATCAGTTTGACGTGACTGTAGAGGCAGAGCTTGGCGTTCTCGCTGGTGTTGAGGACGAGGTTGTTGCCGCTGAGTCTCACTATACAAAGCCTGAGGAGGTTATCGACTTTGCCACACGCACTGGCTGCGACTCTCTGGCTATTTCTATCGGTACAAGCCACGGTGCTTACAAGTTCACTCCAGAGCAGTGTACACGTGACCCGAAGACCGGCAAGCTTGTTCCTCCTCCATTGGCATTCGACGTGCTGCATGAGATAGAGAAGAAGCTCCCCGGATTCCCAATCGTTCTCCACGGTTCTTCTTCAGTTCCACAGGACGAGGTTGACACCATCAACAAGTATGGCGGCAAGCTGCCCGACGCTGTAGGTATTCCAGAGGAGCAGCTCCGTGAGGCAAGCAAGAGCGCTGTTTGCAAGATCAACATCGACTCTGACTCACGCCTTGCCATGACTGCTGCCATCCGCAAGCACCTGGCTGAGAATCCAAGTCACTTCGACCCACGTCAGTATCTCACACCTGCACGTGACAACATGAAGAAGATGTACATCCACAAGATTGTTGATGTGCTCGGTTCTGACGGCAAGCTCTAATTCTTAGAGAATTTTCTTTCATAAAAAATGTTTTAGGTGGAATGTGGCATGTCTATGCGCATTCCATCTTTTTTTTCGCTTTTATTTTTGGCAGTGTGAGAAATAAGTCGTAACTTTGCAGCCGAATTAGAAAACAAAAGAGTTTTGTAATCCTCATCGGAGGGCTGACAAGGAAAAGAGCCGGATAAGATGACTGGGTAAAACCAATCATTTTATCCGGCTCTTTTGTTAGGACAGACGACTGTGATGAATGAGACTGAAAAGTAATGAGATTGAAAAGAATTTAGGTATAACAAAAACAACGAGGAAAAAGTATGAAGAAAGATGCAATTGACTTGAGTTCGCAGAATGTGTTTTTGCTGTTTGGAAAGTATTTCATTCCCACATTGCTGGGTATGCTGAGCATATCGGCGGTTACAGCCATCGACGGGATATTTGTGGGGCATGGTGTGGGCAGTGACGGTATTGCTGCCATCAATCTTTGTATTCCGCTGCTGATGCTGTTCACTGGCGTGGGACTGATGGTAGGGGCTGGCTGTTCCGTGGTGGCATCGATACATCTGTCGCGGGGCAGACAAAAGGCGGCTCGGCTCAATGTCACCCAAGCCATGGTGTTTGTCACGCTGCTGGCTTTCTTTTGTGTTTATGGTGGGTAACGCCATTGCACAGTCGGCGCAGCCAATAATAAGCTATAATTTCGGATTGGGACTTGCTGTCAGGGGCAGGTCAACGGAATGCGTTGCGCTTGCCACCGCAGCTGTGTGCGGGCTTGCTGTTACCATGGCGTTTACCTTTGTGCCTGACTTGCTGGTAAGCTTGTTTGTCAATCCGCAGTCTCCTGCAGCCCGGATAGCCATCGATGGTTTTCCGTATTTCTCGGCAGGCTTTGTGTTCTTTGTCGTCAACATCGTGGCAGTGGGCTATTTTCAGAGCGTGGAGCGTGTTGTGCCTGCAACTGTTTTCTCGCTGTTGCGCGGCGCAGTGTTTCTTATTCCATGTTTCATTATGTTGCCGAGTCTTGTCGGTATTCCAGGAGTATGGCTTGCACTGTCGCTGTCAGAGTTTGTCACGTCGGTGGTGATTGGCTTGTTTGTTGTCTGCAATGGTAGGTATTGTGGCAAGGTATGATAAAAGGGATTATTTATTTGAAAAAACTCAGGGTATTGTTTTGCGGTTTGAAATATTTATTGTAATTTTGCAAAATAAATACTGCTTAAATAAAACTACAAAACAAATGAAGAGATTGAGAACTATTATTGTGGTGGCTGGCTTGCTGTGGAATATGGCGTGGGTGAATGCCGCCATCGACCGTAAGGCATTGGTGGAGCGCAACAGTCCGCGGCTTGAGGCTGCCGACACTTTGGCATCGCTTAGTGTGGGCAACGGAGGCTTCGCCTTTACCGCCGACATCACCGGACTTCAGACCTTTCCCGAGGCTTACAGTCATGGAGTGCCTCTCGGCACACAAAGCCAGTGGGGCTGGCATAGTTTTGACAACCCGCAGGGACTTAGGATTGAAGAGTCGTTTAAGGAATATGATTTCGGGCACGGTCATAAAGAACTGTATGCAACAGAGCATAAGGAGAAGGGTAGGGCACGCGATGCTGCCACGTGGTATCGCGTTAATCCCCACCGGCTGCATCTTGGCTGCATTGGTCTGGAGACAGGAAAGGATGTTTCACTTGCCGATGTCAGGGATGCCAGACAAACACTCGATTTGTGGCAGGGCAGGATTGACAGCCGGTTTACTCTGGGCGGAGCGTCGTATGAGGTGAGCACGGTGTGCCATCCCCAGCGTGACATTGTATCAACGCATATTGTGGCTTCGGCAAAGGCTGCCGTGAATCTGCGGTTTGCCTATCCCACGGGCGGTCACTGCGATGATGCCTGTAACTGGAATGCAAACGACCGTCACACCACACAGCTGGTTGACGGCGGCAAGCAGTGGGCTGTACTGAAACGCACAATAGACAACACCATATATTATATAAAGGTGAGTTGGACGGGCAAAGCCACACTGAAGGAGAAATCGCCAAACTACTGGGTGCTTGCATCGAAAGGCAAGGAACTGGATTGTAGCTGTGAATTTACACAGGAACAGACTGTCAGCGGCGATGCTGCGGATTTTTCCACTGTGGCGAAATCAAGTGCCGGATATTGGGCGGATTTCTGGACCTCGGGAGCCGCCGTGGACTTTTCTGAGTGCACCGACAGTCGTGCCGCTGAGCTTGAGCGTAGAGTAGTGCTCAGCCAGTATCTGCTGGCAATACAGTGTGCAGGCAGTGCGCCGCCTCAGGAGACAGGACTGACATATAATTCATGGTTTGGCAAATTCCATCTTGAAATGATATGGTGGCACCAGTCATGGCTGCCGCTCTATGGTCACGGCGCGCTGCTCGACCGCACGCTGCGATGGTATGAGAGCGCGAGCGGCAATGCAAGAGCAATAGCACGCCGTCAGGGATTCGAAGGATTGCGGTGGATGAAGATGACCGACCCGTCGGCAATTGAGGCACCGTCGAAGGTGGGCAGCTTTCTTATATGGCAGCAGCCACACATCATATATCTTGCCGAACTGCTTTACAGAGCCAATCCCAATAAGGAGATACTCGACCGCTACGGCGAGATGGTTGACGAGACAGCTGTGTGGATGCAGTCGTTTGCTTCGTCCGACACATTGAATGGTCGTGAACGCTTTGTGCTGAAAGGCATGATACCTGCGCAGGAAACTCTTCGTGCTGCGGAAACCTGGAACTCTCCGTTTGAACTGTCTTATTGGCACTTTGCGCTGCAGGTGGCGCAGCAGTGGAGAGAGCGCCGCGGACTGCAGCGCGTGGAGGCATGGGATAAGACAGTGGAACTTCTTGCTCCATTGGCTTACAACAGCGACTCACTGTATCTTGCCGCCGAGACTGCCACAGACACCTATAGCGACATACGGCTGACAAGCGACCATCCTGCCGTGCTCGGCGCCGTGGGAATATTCCCGATGAGCAGACTGGTGAACACGACAGTGATGATGAACACGCTGAACTGGATATGGGATAAATGGAACTGGAACAAGACCTGGGGATGGGATTACCCGATGGTGGCGATGAACGCCGCAAGGATGGGTGAACCGGAAAAGGCTGTGAACGCATTGTTGATGGATAAGCGCACCAATACTTATCTGCCCAACGGTCACAACTATCAGGACCAGCGTCTGCGCTGTTATCTGCCTGGCAACGGCGGTCTGCTCACCGCCATCGCCATGATGTGCGCGGGATGGGACGGAAACAGCAACCGTAATCCTGGTTTTCCACGCAACGGCAAGTGGAACGTGAAATGGGAAGGGCTGAAAGCTCTGCCATAAGAGAAGGCACAAATATAAAACCAATACACATAAAAAAATATATATTATTATGAAGCGTGAAGCATTCAAAATGTTCTTGAAACCGGGTTTTGAGAAAGAGTATGAGAAACGTCATGCAGCCATTTGGCCGGAGTTGAAGAAAATGTTGTCAGACGGTGGAGTTTACGACTATTCCATCTATTGGGACAAAGATACCAATATTCTGTTTGCATGTCAGAAGACCAGAGGCGGGGAATCATCGCAGGACATGGGATTCAATCCCATAGTGCAGAAATGGTGGGACTATATGGCTGACATCATGGAGGTTAATGAAGACAATTCGCCTGTGACCATTCCTTTGCAGGAAGTGTTCCACATGGATTGACGGAAATGGAGCAGGTGTTAGACATAACTGGCGATATTTCTCTGAAACTTGCCGTGGCGCTGTTGCTTGGAGGAGCCATTGGACTGGAGCGCGAATACCGGTCGAAGGAGGCTGGATTCCGCACCCATTTTCTTGTGGCTTTGGGCAGCGCATTGTTTTGCATTGTTTCGCAATACGGATTCGATGCTTCACTGAAAGACTCGTCGCGAGTGGCGGCGCAGGTGGTGTCGGGAATAGGATTTCTGGGAGCCGGAACAATTATCTTCCATAAAAATGTGGTGCGCGGATTGACCACGGCTGCGGGACTGTGGGTAACAGCTGCCATCGGACTGGCATGCGGCACGGGACTTTACATTGCAGCAGTAATTGCTACGGCAATGGTGCTCATGGGATTGGAGGTGCTCCATGCACTCATCCCGCATCTGGGGACGGTGAGGGTGATGCTTACATTCACAGCCAAGTCGAAGGACAGCGTTAAGAATGTTGTAGACACAATTAAGCGAGGCGGTATGGAAATGTATTCGTACGAGATTGCCGACCGGCGCACGCCGCAAGGAAAGATTTACGATGTGACCATTGAAATAAAGATGAAACGCGGCAAACACACAGAGTGGCTTATTGACCATACCGATGAATTTGATGATGTGACGATATCAAGTATGGAATAGGTTATTTCGCGACAGGCAAGGCAAAATAAAAAAAACATTAAAAATGTTCTCTTTATTTTGCCTTGTCCTTGCTTATTCGTAACTTTGCAAAAATAATCCAAAAAAACAATAGGGTTTATGACAAAACAAAATGCAGCACGTCCACACAGGGCAACGGAAAAAGAGCGGCTGGTGGAAGAAAACATGGGATTTGTTGTTGCCATGGCAAAACAGTACGCCAACAAGGGTGTGGCGCTCGATGACCTTGTGAGCGAAGGGTATATCGGACTGATAAAGGCTGCTGAGAAATACGACAGCAGCAAGGGTGCCAAGTTTACATCGTATGCCGCCAACTATGTGCGCCAAAGCATAGTACAGGCGCTGGGTATCAACGACTGTCCGCTGAACGACAGCGCCAGCACCAGACTGGAAGGCATGGCGGGCAACGAGGAAGAAACAGACAACAGGGCTGAGCATGTTACTGTGATGGGCGACCTTGCCGATGCGCTTGATGTGCTGAACGAACGTGAGCGCACTGTAATTGCTCATTGCTACGGTGTAGGCAAACCCATGATGACGCTTGCCGAGATTGGCGAGGAGATGGGGTTGAGCCGTGAACGTGTGCGCCAAATCAGGAAAAAGGCAATACGCCACCTGCGCCAGAGAAACAAGAAACAGGAATAAGGCTGCACAAAGAATAAAGTAAAACATAAAAACAAAAAAATGAAGTTTGCGACAAAATGCGTAATATTGATGATTGCTGTCGCGGCAGTCATGGTGCCGGCAGATGCATATGCCAAGAAAGTGAAGAAGAATCTGTATCTTTTCGGTTGCTCGGCATCGTTCACCGACTCTATAATCTATATCACCGATGTACAGGTGATTGAAAACGCCAACTACGACACCCGGTCGAAGATGCTGGTAAACAGAGAAATGTATTCCAGTCAGTTGAAAGAGTATCTTGCTGAAAAAATGGGACAGCCCTACCGCACTTGTTTCGTGATGTTCTCAGACAAGGCAAAGAAGATAACAAAAAAACTTGGCAAGGTAAGGGCTCTGTACACCACAAAGTCACCGGGAAAGTTTGACGTGAAGTATCTTAAACTGGACGATTTCCGATTCACCATAATAAAGGATGAGGAGGAAAGCGCTACAGAGGAATAATCTGCCGGCAATGTCAGCAGTACATATTCTTGGCAGCCGTACGCCGCAGTCACACACCTTTTGTGTGGCTGACTTCAGGCTGAGGATAGTGTTTGATACCGCAAACGATGACAACAGCATGGAGCTGTTGCCGTCGTTTGCTCCTTTTGTTGCCGGCAGTGTATCGGATACTCTGCCGCTGTTGTTTACGCTCACCGTGGCTGACGGGTTGCCCGATTGTGAATTTATCGAAGAGGCAGGATGTTTCGACACAGGCAACGGAGATATTATTGTACACAGTATTAGGGACGGAGGCTATCATTATGAGATAAAGAATATATCGGGTGATGTTTGCTGCCGCCTGTTGAGCAATGGCGATTTCAGTCAGTGCCAGTGTGTGTTATACGGCAGCGGAGCCATGCGTTCTCAGGGGCTCAACAATGCGCTGATGCTTATGTTTGCCTTTGCATCGTGTCCTTGCGACACCCTGCTCATTCATGCCTCGTGTGTGGTGGCAGAGGGCAAGGCTTATCCCTTTATAGCCAAAAGTGGCACGGGCAAGAGCACCCACAGCAGCCTGTGGCTGAAAAATATAGCAGATACGCATCTGCTCAACGACGACAATCCGATATTGAGGATTGTAAACGGCACCGTCATGGTTTACGGTTCGCCATGGAGCGGCAAGACTCCTTGTTACCGTCAGGAGAAATTCCCCGCCGGGGCAATAGTGAAAATCAGCCGTGCTAAAGTCAACAGCATAGAGCGGAATGACACCATACATGCTTTTGCAGCCATACTGCCGGCATGCTCTACAATGAAGACCGACAAGCACCTGCACGGTATGCTCTGCGAAACCATAGGAAAAGTAATCTCACACATTCCGGTGTACACCATGCACTGTCTGCCGGACAATGAAGCAGCATTGATATGTCACAACCAAGTAAGCCGGCAATGACATTGCCCAACGATGTGCTTCTGCCCAAGGTGGTAGAGCTGATAGGCAAGGGGCATAGCGTTACCCTGCCGTTGCGCGGATATAGCATGCGTCCGTTTCTTGAGGATGGACGCGATAAGGCTGTACTCTGTCGTGTGGATACCGGAAGTCTTCGACGTGGCGATGTGGTGCTGGCGCATCTGCCTACGGGCAAATACGTAATTCACCGCATAATAGAAATATCATGTGACAATATCATACTGCTTGGCGACGGCAACCTTACGCCAGAACACTGCAGGCGTAGCGACATATTGGCAACTGCCACAGGATTCTATCGTAAAGATTGTCAAAAGTCATGTGGCGTGAGGTCTGTCAAATGGCGCGTTTACTCATGGCTATGGATGGCGTTGCGGCCATTACGCCGCTATCTGCTGGCTTTTCACCGTAGAGTGGTTATGCCACTTTCAAGATAACACAGCCACCGTATAGTCATAAATTTGTTGCAAAAACAAAAGAAAACAAAAAAATAACAATATAAAAAACAATACAACAATGAAAATCAAATCAGGTTTCAAGCTTCATAACATTTGCGGCGAAAATATCATAGTGGCAGAAGGCAAGGAAAACATTGACTTCAGTAATGTGATACATCTCAATGAGTCTGCTACGCTGCTGTGGAATGCAGTTGAAAATATTGAGTTTACTGAGGAAATGCTCGCCGATGTACTCGTGAAGGAGTATGGCATAGATCGTGTCACGGCTCTTGTCGATGCCACCGACATAGCCAAAGAATGGGTAAAAGCAGGAATTGTGAGTTAGTTCTCGTGCATTTTTGTTTTACTTCTATTTGCAAGTTGGTGTTTTTATTTCATTTTTATATTTTTTCCAGCCAAACCTTGGGATATTTCAAAAAAAAGCAGTACCTTTGCAGCGTTATTTAAAAATATCATAGATGTTGGCCCTGTAGCTTAGCTGAATAGAGCGTCAGATTCCGGTTCTGAAGGTCATGGGTTTGAATCCCATCGGGGTCACTTTTTTCTTTAGGTTGTTTCTATAAATTCCCATCTTTAGCAATAAGCATATACAAGTTCTTTTTATTTCCAATTAAGGTAGGTCTGCCTTAAAAAAATGGACTTTATTGTATATACAGACAGACGGGTGGATTTGTTAGAAAACAAATCTGCCCGTCTGTGTCTTTATATCGCTGTTATCTCAGTTAAAATAATTCTTGAATTTCTGGAATATGCTCTGCTTTGTGGCGCTGTCGCCTTTGAAATTATCGCTCTTCTTGAACTTCTCTATAGCCTCGCGCTCGTCTCTGCTGAGAGTCTTTGGCACATATACGCTGATGTTCACCACAAGGTCGCCGTTGCCTCTGCCGTAGCCCTGTACTGCCGGCAGACCTTTGCCGCGCAGACGGAGAGTCTTGCCTGGCTGTGTGCCCGGCTCTATCTTCACTCTCAGGCGTGTGCCCTGAATGGTGGGTATTTCCACGTCACCTCCGAGAGCAGCAGTGGGAAAGTCGAGAAGCAGGTTGTATATCAGATTGTTGCCGTCGCGAACGAAGGTGTCGTTGTCCTCCTCCTCAATAAACACCTGAATGTCGCCGTTCACTCCGTTGTTGGGGGCAGCGTTGCCCTTGCCGGGAACGTTCACCACCATACCCTCGGCAACACCGGCAGGAATATTGATTTCCACAAC
This sequence comes from Prevotella sp., assembly GCA_017623335.1. The sequence goes on along the minus strand of JAGAPI010000104.1, from coordinate 2,808 downwards.
TTCCTCCCCCTTCATTATACCCGAGCCGTGACATGACTTACATTTGTTCTTAATCACGCTGCCTGAACCGTTGCAGGTGGGACATACGCCCTGGGTCTGCATCATTCCGAAAATGCTTTGCGTGGTGTGGGTTATCACGCCGCTGCCGTGACATGTGGGACAGGTCTCGCTGCCGCTGCCCGCCTCGGCACCACTGCCGTGACAAGCCGAGCATGCCACATCCTTGCGCACCTTGAACTTCTTGTTGACACCCGTTGACACTTCTGAAAGCGACAGGCGCACTTTGAGACGGAGGTCGCTGCCGCGCTGCTTTTGCGGACGGCGTGAACCACCACAGCCAAAGCCTCCGAAGCCTCCGCGTCCTCCGAAGATGTCGCCAAACATTGAGAATATGTCATCCATATTCATACTGCCGGCATTGAAGCCTCCGAAGCCTCCGCCAGCAGGACCGTCGAAGCCGAACTGATCGTACTGTTGGCGCTTCTGCTCATCGTGCAGTACATCGTAAGCCTCAGCGGCCTCCTTGAACTTTTCCTCTGCTTCCTTATCACCCGGATTGCGGTCGGGGTGATATTTTATCGCCAACTTCTTGTAGGCTTTCTTTATTTCGTCAGCACTGGCGTTTTTGCTTACGCCAAGCACCTCGTAGTAATCTCTTTTCTGTGCCATAATTCGTAATTCTTCATTTCCTTACTGTCCCACAGCCACCTTGGCGTGACGTATCACCTTGTCGTTCAAGGTGTATCCTGTCTGCACACAGTCAATCACCTTGCCCTTCTTATCATCGCCCATGCCAGGCACCATTGCTATAGCCTCGTGTACGTCGGTGTTGAAGTCAGCATCTGTGGTGTCCATCTTCTTTACACCCTGACCTTCCAGAATTTTCATCAATTTCTGGTAAATCAGCTCCATGCCTTCCTGCAGCACAGCCACGTCGTCTGTCTTCTTGCCGTTCTCTATGGCACGCTCCATGTCGTCGAGCACTGGCAGTATGGCGGTTATCACCTTCTCGCCGCCGTTGAGTATCAGCTCGGTCTTCTCCTTGAGCATACGTTTGCGGTAGTTGTCAAATTCTGCCACTGAGCGCAGATATTTGTCCTTCAGGCTGGCTGCCTCTTCCTGTGCCAGTGTCAGCGGGTCTTTTTCTTCCTCTTTTTCTTCTGCCACATTGTCAGCCTCCTCTGTCATGTTGTCAGCTGTGGCTTCAGTGTCGTTGCCGTCAGCCTGCGGTTTTTCGCAGTCGTCGGTCTGCTGTGCAGCCTGTCCGTTCTGCTTTTCCTCCATATCTATTTCTTCTTTTTTCATTGCTTTTTGTTTTTGTTATGATTTTCCGAAATCATACTTTGCAAATGTTGTGCCAAACAGACTTATTGAGCATACATCTTTGCCTTTTGCTCTTTTATCTGCTCATCGTAGATGTATTGGTCATACTCCATCAGCTTGTCTATTGTGCCGTGGGGTGTAAGCTCAATTATACGGTCGGCAACGGTCTGTATGAACTCATGGTCATGGCTGGCAAAGATGATGTTGCCCTTGAAGTTCACAAGGTTGTTGTTGAATGCCTGTATGCTCTCAAGGTCGAGGTGGTTGGTTGGGGTGTCGAGAATCAGGCAGTTGGCATTCTTCAGTTGCATTCGCGCTATCATGCAGCGCATCTTCTCGCCTCCCGACAGCACGTTGACATGCTTCAGCACATCTTCCTCCTTGAACAGCATGCGACCTAAGAAGCTCTTCATCTGCACCTCGTTGCCCTTGCCGTACTGGCTCAGCCAGTCCACGAGGTTCAGCTCGCTTTGGAAAAACTCGGTATTGTCCAGTGGCAGATAGGCTGTGGTGATGGTCACACCCCACTTATATTCGCCGGCGTCAGCCTGACGGTTGCCGTTAATAATCTCAAAGAGTGCCGTCATTGCCTTGGGATTGTGGCTCAGGAACACCGTCTTCTGTCCCTTCTCTATTGTGAAGCTAACATTGTCGAACAGCACTGTTCCGTCGGGCTCCACTGCCTTCAGACCGCTGACCTCAAGAATCTGTGTGCCCGGCTCGCGCTCCATCTGGAAGATAATGCCGGGATATTTGCGTGATGAAGGACGAATTTCCTCCACGTTCAGCTTCTCAAGCATCTTCTTTCTCGATGTTGTCTGCTTGCTCTTTGCCACGTTTGCAGAGAAACGGCGGATAAACTCCTCCAGCTCCTTGCGCTTCTCCTCTGCCTTCTGACGCTGGTTCTGTGCCTGACGCAGAGCTAACTGTGAGCTCTGGTACCAGAACGAGTAGTTGCCCGAGAATACAGTAACCTTGCCGAAGTCGATGTCCACGGTCTGCGTGCTCACTGCATCGAGGAAGTGACGGTCGTGGCTCACCACGAGTACTGTCTGCTCTACATTGCTGAGGTATTCCTCAAGCCACTGCACGGTGTCGAGGTCGAGGTCGTTGGTAGGCTCGTCGAGCAGCAGGTTGTCGGGATTGCCGAACAGCGCCTTTGCCAGCATTACGCGCACCTTCTCGTTGTTCGACAGCTCGTTCATGCCCTTATAATGCTTGTCCTCCACGATTCCGAGATTGCCCAACAGCTGTGCGGCATTGCTCTCTGCCTCCCATCCGTCCATCTCGGCAAAAGCCATCTCAAGGTCGGCTGCCTTCACACCGTCTTCCTCAGTCATCTCCTCCTTGGCATAGAGTGCCTCGCGCTCCTTCATGTTTGCCCAAAGCGGGGCATGCCCCATGAGCACGGTGTCCATCACTGTAAACTCGTCATACTTAAAGTGGTCCTGCTCCAGCACCGACAGGCGCTCGCCCGGTCCCATC
>JAGAPI010000103.1 GCA_017623335.1 Prevotella sp. | reverse complement strand
TAACCTGTGAATTTGATTTTGACAGTAGGTATAATCTCGTTTGGTAGCAGGCAAAAGGTTGTTTGGCAGTAGGCGCAATGTATTCAGAGAAATGATACAACGGTACAAACTTGTCAATAAAAATTCACGTTTCCACCATTTCCACCATTTCCACCAGCCTTGTGGAAACTGGTGGAAACGGTGGAAACCTATTGCTGTTTTGTAAAGCCTGCCTGTGGTTATCTGGGGCTAAGACTACAGAAACATTGCCATGTAAACAGGTATGTAGTTGACATCACCAATGCGGTTAAGGTCCTTGGTGTAAACAAGATATTTGTTTTGTATCCTATCGGAGTATTTACGGCAGAACTCATCAAGCGACGCATGAGTTTTATAGCCCGACGACTTAACCTCTACGGGTGATACCTTATGCCCGTCGGCAATCACGAAATCCACCTCATAGTGTTTCTTACCGTCACTGTGGGGGATTGTGTGATAGTATAACTTCTTACCCGTGGCACGAAGAATCTGAGCAATGACATTTTCATACACATAACCGAGATTAGTGCTGAGCTTATCGTTTAAAAGTTTGTTGTATATAACATTATCGGTGAAATCCTTATCTTTGAATGCAAGGGTTATGAAAAGCCCCGTGTCGCCAACATACATTTTAAAATATTCATTGTCACGGGTAAGCGCCAACCCAGCATTAGGGTCATTGGCGTGATAAGCCACATTGACAGTCATTGAATTTTCCATCATCTTTATAATGGATTCCACTCTTCCCGGTTTTTCTCCGGGTATTGCCGATGACACTTTATAGCGCAAACTGTTTTTGCTCAGCAGTGCAGGTATGGCGTCGAACATGGCTGATGCTCTTTCAGTATCGTCTATCTTATTGAAGTCTTCCTCATAAAGGGCGATGATGTCGCGCTTCACCATATCCACTGCCTCCATATTGTTGGTCTTAATATATTCAGCCACAGCCTGAGGCATACCGCCAATAAGCATATACAGGCGGAAGTCGCGCATCATGCGGCGGTGAATGCTGTCGCCAAGTGCCATCCGCCTGTCAAATGCCGTATGAAGCAACGGAATGGTGACAGTATCGCCAAGCGCCCACTTAAATTCCTCATAGTCCATGGGAAACATGTCTATCTTTGTTTCCTCGCTGGGGATAACTATATCCACACTGCTTTTGCGCACAGAAATCAGTGAGCCCGTCTCTATGTAGTCATACCTGTGGTCTTTCACAAGATGTTTTATAGCCTGTCTTGCCAACGGACATTTCTGCACCTCGTCAAAGATAACTGCCGATTCGCGCTCATAAAGCTGTATTTTATATATCAGCTGCAATCTGAAAAAGATATAATTAAGGTCGGATATGTCATTAAACAATTCAAAAACTTCGGCTGGAGCTACAGAAAAATCTATCAGTAAATGTGATTTATACTCGTTCTTAGCAAATTCTTCCGCAAGCGTAGACTTGCCTATACGCCGTGCTCCCTGAATGAGCAAGGCGGTTGCTCCCGTACGCTCTTTTTTCCACAGAAGCATGCGGTTGTATGCCTTTCTTTTAAAAATTATTGTCTCTTCTGCCATAATCGCTTGATTTTTAGTGCAAAAGTAGTAAAAAAAAACATTACCACCAAATTTTTTTCGTCATTTTGCCGATTTCCACCAAATTTTTTCATGCTGTTTTGTCCATTTCCACCAAATCTTCTGTTTTCTTAACAACATTCTGCAAGTAAATACGAATTTATTCAATGGTTTGATTTTTGTAAATTATTATCCGGCTTTTTCATTACGTTTCCACCACCACCAATAGTCTTGCGGAAGTTGCGGAACTGGTGGAAACTCTAACTGCACATTATTTTTTGGGGGACACAAAATCATTCTATATCACTAACCAATAAGTATTTACATGCTATCTGTAATACGTTATGAACTAATTTTGATTGTTATGTTTTTTTAGTCATTACTTAAGTTTGTGTAAAATAAATTTTATAAGTTCTGAAACAAATGGCTATAAGTCTTGCTTCAAGAACAAAAGAACCGTGCCAGAAAGTTTTTTGCATTTTTTTTGGAGGTGTGAAAAAAATGTTGTAATTTTGCAACCTAAAAAATATAATCTGTACACATTATATATAATATATGGAATTAGCAAGTAAATACGATCCACAGTCAGTGGAGTCGAAATGGTATCAATATTGGCTTGACAACAAACTGTTTAGCAGCAAGCCTGATGGTAGAGAACCCTACACTATAGTTATCCCGCCGCCAAACGTCACCGGTGTGCTTCACATGGGCCACATGCTCAACAACACCATTCAGGATATCCTTGTGCGCCGCGCGCGTATGGAGGGTAAGAATGCCTGTTGGGTGCCTGGCACCGACCACGCATCAATTGCCACTGAGGCAAAGGTGGTGAACCGTCTGGCAGAGCAGGGCATAAAGAAAACAGACCTCACACGCGAGGAATTTCTCAAGCACGCATGGGAGTGGACCAACGAGCACGGAGGCATAATTCTGAAGCAGCTGCGCCGGCTGGGTGCAAGCTGTGACTGGGACCGCACAGGCTTCACCATGGACGAGATTCGCAGCGAGAGCGTTATAAAGGTGTTCTGCGACCTTTATAACAAGGGGCTCATCTATCGCGGCGTGCGCATGGTGAACTGGGACCCGAAGGCACTCACCGCACTCTCTGACGAGGAGGTTATATATAAAGAGGAGCACACGAAGCTCTATTATATGAAGTATTATGTGAGCGACGACTGCACAGTGACCGACGAGGAGACGGCACAGGAAGGCTGCGTGGTGCACAAGGACGAGAAGGGATATTACGCCGTGGTTGCCACCACACGTCCTGAGACCATCATGGGCGACGTGGCAATGTGCATCAACCCCAACGACCCGAAGAACACATGGCTGAAGGGCAAGAAGGTGATTGTGCCGATGGTTGGCAGAGTGATTCCCGTGATCGAGGACGACTATGTGGACATCGAGTTTGGTACAGGATGCCTGAAGGTTACCCCTGCCCACGACGTGAACGACTATATGCTGGGCGAGAAGTACAACCTGGAGGCTATCGACATATTCAACGATGATGCCACTCTGTCGGAGGCTGCCGGACTCTATGTAGGTCAGGACCGCTTTGTGGTGCGCAAGCAGATTGCAATAGACATGCAGGAAGCCGGACTGATGGAGAAGATAGAGGACTACGACAACAAGATAGGATGCTCGGAGCGCACTGGTGTGCCCATTGAACCTAAGCTCTCTATGCAGTGGTTCCTGAAGATGGAGCATCTGGCAAAGATTTCGCTGTCGCCAGTGATGGACGACGACATAATGTTCTATCCTGCAAAATATAAGAACACCTACCGCCACTGGCTTGAGAACATCAAGGACTGGTGCATCAGCCGCCAGCTGTGGTGGGGACACCGCATACCTGCATACTATATGCCTCAGGGAGGATATGTTGTTGCAGAGACTGCAGAGAAGGCACTGGAGATGGCACGCGAAAAGAGCGGCGACAACACCTTGCAGCTCTCCGACCTGCGTCAGGACGAGGACGCTCTCGACACATGGTTCTCGTCGTGGCTGTGGCCTATCTCGTTGTTCGACGGTATCCGCAATCCTGACAACGAGGAGATAAACTACTATTATCCCACAAGCGACCTTGTGACTGGTCCGGACATTATTTTCTTCTGGGTGGCACGCATGATTATGGCAGGCTATGAGTACAGAGGCAAGATGCCGTTTAAGCACGTTTACTTCACTGGTATCGTTCGCGACAAGCTCGGCCGCAAGATGTCAAAGAGTCTCGGCAACAGCCCTGACCCTCTGATGCTTATCGACAAGTTCGGTGCCGATGGCGTGCGTATGGGTATGATGCTTGCCGCTCCTGCCGGCAACGACATCCTCTTTGATGAGGCACTTTGCGAGCAGGGCCGCAACTTCAACAATAAGATATGGAACGCCTTCCGTCTGGTGAAGGGATGGCAGACAGCCGACAAGGAGCAGCCAGAGGAGTGCAAGATTGCAACTGCATGGTTTGACGCAAAACTGAAGCAGACTGCCGCCGAGGTTGACGACCTGTTTAAGAAATACCGTCTGTCGGAGGCTCTTATGGCTGTGTATAAGCTGTTCTGGGACGAGTTCTCAAGCTGGTATCTCGAAATGATTAAGCCTGCATACGGTGAGCCGCTCGACAGCAAGACAATGGATGCCACAATCGGCTTCTTCGACACACTGTTGAAGATGCTGCATCCGTTTATGCCGTTCATCACCGAGGAACTGTGGCAGCACATCTGCGACCGCAAGCAGGGCGACAGCATCATGCTGGAGTGCCTGAAGCTCGATGCTCCTACGGAAGCCGAGCTGAAGCTGATTGCCGAGATTGAGAATGTGAAGCAGATTGTGAGCGGTGTGCGTACCGTGCGCAATCAGAAGAACATCCCGCCGAAAGAGCAGCTTGAACTGCAGGCTGTAAGTGCAAATAAGTATGCCGCATACGACAGCGTGATTGTTAAGATGGCAAATGTGAAGGCTGTGAATGTAGTCAGCGAGAAAGACAGCATGGCATCGGCATTCATGGTTGGCACCGACGAGTATGCTGTTCCTGTGGGCAACATGATTGACGTGGCTGCCGAGATCGAAAAGATGGAGGCACAGCTGAAGCATCTCGAAGGTTTCCTCATGGGCGTGAAGAAAAAACTGTCCAATGAGCGTTTTGTGGCGAATGCTCCCGAGCAGGTGGTAGCACTTGAGCGCAAGAAGCAGACCGACAGCGAAGAAAAAATCGCATCGCTGAAAGAGAGCATCGCTGCTCTGAAAGGCAATAAGTAGGAACACGTAAAATAATCAATTGATTTACGTAAACGTTTTAAGTTTGCGAAATAGATAAAAAAATGTTATAAAAACCGCCGTTTTGTAAGCTTTAGGTTGCAAAACGGCGGATTTATTTACTCTTCGGGTTAATTTGACTTAATCTAAATCAATTTGTACTCATTTTGTTCATAAAATATTTTGCAGTAGCTGAAAAACTCCGTACCTTTGCACTCAGAAAAAGATATTTTTGATTTGTTTTAGTAGATTAGTTTTTAAGTAGTTTGTTTTGAACCGGATGTCGTGAGACAGCCGGTTTTTGTTGTATCGTATTCTTCATTTTTCACTCTTCATTCTTCATTTAAAAGGTTAAATATATAAAATTAGATGTGTGAAATTTTGTGTATGTCGTGAAAAATGTCTAACTTTGCAAAGATTTAGTGGCAGTTGCGGCTGTCACACATTCAAGAAACAACTTATATGTAATATAAATCTAAACTTTATGTCAGAAAATAAAGAAAAGCTTTTTGGCGAGTTTCAGGCTCCTACCAAGCAGGAATGGCTTGACAAGATTCAGGTGGATCTTAAGGGTGCCGACTTTGAGAAGAAGCTCGTATGGAGAACAAACGAAGGGTTCAACATGCAACCTTTCTACCAGCGCGAGGACGTGCTGAAACTGCAGACTCCCGAGGCTCTGCCCGGAGAGTTCCCGTTTGTGCGTGGTAACAAGAAGGACAACAACCTTTGGTATGTTCGTCAGGACATCAACGTCAGCGATGTGAAAGAGGCAAATGCCAAGGCTCTCGACATCCTCAACAAGGGTGTTGACTCTCTCGGTTTCCATCTGCCTGCATCAATGGTGAGCAAGGAGAATGTCGAGGCTCTGCTCGAAGGCATCTGCTGCGACATTGCCGAGGTGAACTTCTGCACCTGCAAGCGTGCGTCGGTGGAGTTGGCAAAGATTCTTGCCGACTACTTTGCAGCCAAGGGCTACGACAAGGAGAAGGTTGTGGGCTCAATCGACTGGGACCCATTAGAGAAGATTGTGATGAAGGGTAAGGACGTTCAGGCTCTGCTCCAGTTTGCAAAGCCTATGGTTGAGACTCTTGCTGAGTATCCAAACTTCCGCTGCGTGACAGTGAACGCTGTTGCACTCAACAATGCAGGTGCATTCTGCTCTCAGGAGCTGGGCTACGCTCTCGCATGGGGTAACGAGTACATGCAGCAGATGACAGAGGCTGGCGTTGACGCCACTCTGGCAGCCAAGAAGATAAAGTTCAACATGGGTATCTCTGAGAACTACTTCATGGAGATTGCCAAGTTCCGTGCCGCACGTCTGCTCTGGGCTACCATCGTGAAGCAGTATGAACCAAAGTGCGACTGTGCCTGCAAGATGTGCGTGAACGCAGTTACATCGACTTACAACATGACACTGTTCGACAGCTATGTGAACCTGCTCCGCTCTCAGACAGAGACCATGAGTGCAGCGCTCGCCGGAGTACACAGCATCGTGGTTACTCCGTTCAACGCCGCCTATGAGCAGCCAACAGAGTTCTCAGAGCGCATAGCACGCAACCAGCAGCTTTTGTTGAAGGAAGAGAGCCATTTCGATAAGGTGGTTGACCCGTCAGCCGGCTCTTACTTCATCGAGGAACTCACAACATCGCTCGCCAACGTGGCATGGAAGATATTCCTTGGCGTTGAGGAGCAGGGCGGTTTCCTTGAGGCTATCAAGGCAGGCGCTGTGCAGGATGACATCAACGCCACCAACAAGAAGCGTCATGAGAATACCGGCAAGCGCCGTGAGTTTATGCTCGGCACCAATCAGTTCCCTAACTTCACCGAGACAAGCGAGGGCAAGCGCAGTGTGTGCAAGACCTGCTGCTGCGGTCACAAGGACGAAGAGGCAGCTCCATTCAAGAGCATTCAGAGCACTCGTCTGGCTGCTGACTTCGAGGATCTGCGCATTCAGACCGAGGAGAGCGGCAAGGTTCCGACAGCATTCATGCTTACTATCGGCAGTCTTGCATGGCGTCAGGCACGTGCACAGTTCAGCTGCAACTTCCTTGCCTGCGGCGGATATAAGGTGATTGACAATCTTGGCTTCGAGACAGTAGAGGAGGGTGTTGACGCCGCTCTTGCAGCAGGTGCCGACATCGTGGTGCTCTGCTCTTCAGACGATGAGTATGCAGAGTATGCTGAGCCGGCATTCAAGTATCTCAACGGTCGTGCAATGTTCATTGTGGCAGGTGCTCCTGCATGTATGGAAGACCTCAAGGCTAAGGGCATAGAGAACTTCATCCACGTGAAGTGCGACGTGCTGCAGACACTGAAGGGATATAACGAGAAACTTGGTATAAAATAATAAGGAGGACTGCAACAATGAGAAAGAATTTTAATGATATAGACATTTTTGGCGGCATAAAGGCTGCCGACGGCTCGGAGTGGCAGAAGGCTAACGGTATCGCCGCCAACTGGAAGACTCCTGAGCATATCGAAGTAAAGCCTGTATATACAAAGGAAGACCTTGAGGGCATGGAGCATCTTGACTTCACTGCCGGTATTCCTCCATATCTGCGTGGTCCTTACTCTATGATGTATCCTTTCCGTCCATGGACCATCCGTCAGTATGCCGGATTCTCTACAGCCGAGGAGAGTAACGCGTTCTATCGCCGTAACCTCGCTTCAGGACAGAAGGGTCTGTCAGTGGCATTCGACCTTCCTACACACCGTGGCTACGACCCGGACAACGAGCGTGTGGTAGGCGATGTCGGTAAGGCTGGTGTATCTATCTGCAACGAGGAGAACATGAAGGTGCTGTTCGACGGTATTCCATTGAACAAGATGTCAGTGTCAATGACCATGAACGGTGCCGTGCTGCCTATCCTGGCGTTCTACATCGTGGCTGGTCTGGAGCAGGGCGCAAAGCTTGAGGAGATGGCTGGTACAATCCAGAACGATATTCTGAAGGAGTTCATGGTGCGCAACACATATATCTATCCACCTGCATTCTCAATGAAGATTATCGCCGACATCTTCGAGTACACATCTCAGAACATGCCTAAGTTCAACTCTATCTCAATCTCCGGCTACCACATGCAGGAGGCAGGAGCAACAGCCGACATTGAGCTTGCCTATACTCTTGCCGACGGTATGGACTATATCCGTGCCGGTGTGAATGCAGGTATCGACGTTGATGCCTTTGCTCCGCGTCTGAGCTTCTTCTGGGCTATCGGCGTGAACCACTTCATGGAGATTGCCAAGATGCGTGCAGGCCGTCTGCTCTGGGCAAAGATTGTGAAGAGCTTCGGCGCAAAGAACCCGAAGTCACTTGCTCTGCGTACACACAGCCAGACTTCAGGATGGTCGCTCACCGAGCAGGACCCGTTCAACAACGTGGGCCGTACATGTATTGAGGCTATGGCTGCCGTGCTCGGTCACACACAGTCTCTGCACACCAACGCTCTTGACGAGGCTATCGCACTGCCTACAGATTTCTCGGCTCGTATTGCCCGTAATACACAGATTTACATTCAGAACGAGACAAAGGTATGCAAGCACATCGATCCATGGGCTGGTTCATACTATGTGGAGTCGCTCACCAACGAGCTGGTTCACAAGGCATGGGAGCACATTCAGGAAATCGAGAAGATGGGCGGTATGGCAAAGGCTATCGAGACAGGTCTGCCGAAGATGCGCATCGAGGAGGCTGCAGCCCGTACTCAGGCTCGTATCGACTCTGGCGTTCAGACCATTGTTGGTATCAACAAGTACCGTCTTGACCATGAGGATCCAATCGACATCCTTGAGGTGGACAACACTGCAGTGCGCAAGCAGCAGGAGGAGAGCCTCGCTCAGGTTCGCGCTTCTCGCGATGAGGCTGCATGCAAGGCAGCTCTTGCCGAGATTACAGAGTGCGTGCGCGAGTTCAACGAGGGCAAGAAGAGCGAGAACAACCTTCTTGCACTTGCAGTTAAGGCAGCCAGCCTGCGTTGTACATTGGGAGAGATAAGCGACGCCTGCGAGGAAATCGTCGGACGTTATAAAGCAGTAATTAGAACTATTTCAGGCGTGTATTCATCAGAAAGTAAGAACGACAGCGACTTCGACTTGGCTTGCAAGCTCACAGAGGAG
>JAGAPI010000102.1 GCA_017623335.1 Prevotella sp. | reverse complement strand
TCTAATGACAACTGGTCAGAGTCTACTGGGTGGAAAGAACCGTCCACGAGAGTAACCTTCAGGCTGTCTACAGGATAGCCACCGAGAATACCGGTCTTCATGGCGTTCTCGAAGCCCTTCTGTACAGACGGGATGAACTCCTTAGGAATGTTACCGCCCTTAACCTCGTTAACGAACTGGAGACCACCCTCCTTGAAGTCCTCGTCAACAGGACCGATGTTAACGATAATGTCGGCAAACTTACCGCGACCACCCGACTGCTTCTTGTAAACCTCGCGGAGGTTGACAGTCTTAGTGATAGCCTCTTTGTAGTTAACCTGTGGCTTACCCTGATTACACTCAACCTTGAACTCACGCTTCAGACGGTCGATAATGATATCGAGGTGAAGCTCACCCATACCAGAGATGATAGTCTGACCGCTCTGCTCGTCGGTGCGAACTGTAAATGTAGGATCCTCCTCAGCAAGCTTAGCAAGACCGTTGTCAAGCTTAGCAATGTCAGCCTGGCTCTTTGGTTCAACGGCGATAGAAATCACGGTGTCAGGGAATGTCATTGACTCGAGCACGATTGGATGACCCTCAGCGCAGAGAGTATCACCTGTGCGGATATCCTTGAAACCTACACCTGCGCCGATATCACCGGCATCGATGCTCTCCATTGGGATTTCCTTGTTTGAGTTCATCTGGAACAGACGGCTGATACGCTCCTTCTTGCCTGAACGTGCGTTGTAAACGTATGAGCCAGCCTCAACCTTACCTGAGTAAACGCGGAAGAACACAAGACGTCCCATGTATGGGTCGGTTGCAATCTTAAATGCAAGAGCAGCTGTTGGCTCATCCTCAGACGGCTTACGGCTCTCTTCCTCCTCTGTATCCGGGTTTGTACCGATAACAGCCTCAGTATCGAGTGGTGAAGGAAGGAATGCGCAAACATAGTCGAGCAGTGGCTGCACACCCTTGTTCTTATATGAAGAACCGCAGAGCATAGGAGTACACTCCATAGCCACGGTACCCTTACGGATAGCTGAAATTATCTCCTCCTCGGTGATTGAGTTTGGATCATCGAAGAATTTCTCCATGATAGCCTCATCGTACTCGGCAGCAGCCTCAAGCAACTTGCCGCGCCACTCATCGCACTCATCCTGCAGGTCGGCAGGGATATCCTCGATGTCATACTCGGCACCCATTGTCTCATCGTGCCAGAGGATAGCCTTCATCTTAATGAGGTCAACCACACCCTTGAAGTTCTCCTCTGCACCGATAGGTACCTGCATCACAACAGGGTTAGCGCCGAGAATATCCTTCATCTGCTGTACTGTCTCGAAGAAGTCAGCACCAGAACGGTCCATCTTATTAACGTAACCGATACGTGGCACATTATATTTGTCAGCCTGACGCCAAACGGTCTCAGACTGTGGCTGCACACCGTCAGCAGCAGAATATGTGGCAACAGCACCGTCAAGAACACGGAGTGAGCGCTCAACCTCAGCAGTGAAGTCAACGTGCCCAGGAGTGTCAATCAGATTAATCTTGAAGCTCTTGCCAGTGTAGTTCCAGTTACAGGTGGTAGCAGCAGATGTGATGGTTATACCACGCTCCTGCTCCTGTGCCATCCAGTCCATTGTTGCAGCACCCTCGTGCACCTCACCAATCTTGTGGGTCTTACCTGTATAGAACAGAATACGCTCAGAAGTTGTTGTCTTACCGGCATCAATGTGAGCCATAATACCGATATTACGGGTCAAATGTAAATCGCGATTTGCCATTTTCTCTTTACCTTATTATAAAAATTAGAATCTGAAGTGAGCGAACGCACGGTTAGCCTCAGCCATACGGTGCATATCCTCCTTACGCTTGAAGGCACCACCCTGGTTGTTGAAGGCATCCATAATCTCTGCAGCCAGTTTGTCGGCCATGCTCTTACCGCTACGCTTGCGCGCAAAAGCGATCATATTCTTCATAGAGATACTCTCCTTGCGGTCCGGACGGATTTCAGTAGGAACCTGGAAAGTAGCACCACCGATACGGCGGCTCTTCACCTCTACCTGAGGAGTGATGTTGTCGAGAGCGGTCTTCCATATCTCAAGAGCACTCTTCTCCTCATTCTGCATTTTGCCTTTCACTGTGTCAAGAGCGTTATAGAAGATATCATAAGCGATAGACTTCTTTCCGTCATACATAAGATGGTTAACGAACTTCGACACTTTCTGGTCATTGAATTTTGGATCCGGCAGGATCACACGCTTCTTTGGTTTTGCTTTTCTCATTTTTCTGTTTAATGATTTAATTTGTCTGACTGGGGTTGTTTTTTCTGTTCTTCAATGCCACACCCGGCATTTACTCAACCTTTTAATAACACGTCTCCAGCAAAACGATTCTTTTTCTTTTGTTTTACGTCCTGGCTATATAACCTTCTCCGGTCATTTATTTCTTAGCCTTTGGACGCTTGGCACCATACTTAGAGCGACGCTGAGTACGGTTTGCTACGCCGGCAGTATCAAGAGTACCGCGAACGATGTGGTAACGCACACCTGGGAGGTCCTTAACACGACCACCACGAACGAGCACGATTGAGTGCTCCTGCAAATTGTGTCCTTCTCCTGGAATGTAAGAGTTCACTTCCTTAGAGTTTGTCAAACGAACACGGGCAACCTTACGCATTGCCGAATTAGGCTTCTTAGGTGTTGTAGTGTATACACGAACACACACACCACGACGCTGTGGACATGAGTCCAAAGCCGGTGACTTGCTCTTGTCTACAAGTACCTTTCTACCTTTTCTTACCAATTGTTGAATTGTAGGCATTGTCTTTAATTTTTTATTGTTATATTATTTTTTATTGTATATTTTCAAACCTGTATATGTATAACACGCCCATAATAAGCGCATTCGGGGTGCAAAGGTACAAAAAAATCCCGAAAATACCTAATATAATATAAGAAAAGGCAAAATTAAGAGGCAAAATTTATAAAATATAATATTTTTTAACTAAACAAAGACGACAAAAGTGACATTTTTGCTATTTTTCAGCCACAAAAATGCCACTTTTTATTCTCATAAGAGCGTTAAGCCTCTCCCTTTCCCACATTAAACGGGGCAATGGTACGGGGCTGAGAGTTTGGCATTTTTATCTGTCCAAACTCACGTTCATATCTTGCAATGTTTTCCTGCAATGCCGCAAGCAAACGTTTGGCATGCTCGGGAGCCATTATCACACGGCTACAGACTTGTGCTTTGGGAAGTCCGGGAAGCACCCGCGCCACATCAATCACAAATTCACTGCTGCTATGAGTAATTATCGCAAAGTTTGCATACTCACCTTTTGCTGTCTCCGGGGTAAGCTCAATCTGGAACTGCCCCTGATTCTTTTCGTTTTCGTTCATTGGTATACTCTGTTTTTTAAATCTTGGTTTTATTTCTTTCCTGCAAGAATACCTTTTATCACGGCATTGGTGAAACCTTCCTGCTCCATCATGTTCAAGCCGCGGATAGTCAGACCATTTGGGGTAGTCACCTTGTCAATTGCCGATTCCGGATGCTCGCCCGTGGCCTGTAGCAACTCCACAGCACCCTTTACAATCTGCTGTACCACCTTCTGTGACACACTCGCCTTGAAGCCAAGCTGCACTCCTGCCTCCATACTGGCGCGGATATAGCGCATGGCATATGCCGTGGCACACGACATTGTGGTGGCAGCAGGGAAATAGCTTTCTTCCATGAAAAGAGTGTCGCCCAGTTCGTTGAAGATATCGGCCACAAGCTTATCCTGCTCCTCGTCGCCGTCCACCGAGGTGATGAAGGTCATCGAAGCCTTATAAGCAATGGCGATGTTTGGCATCACGAGATAGAGCTTCGGTGTCTGTCCGTCTTTGTCGAGCCAGCGCTTGATGTCGGCCGACGGCACACCAGCAGCCACAACCATGAGTATCTGCCTACTATAGTCCATTACCTCCTTCATGCCGTTGAGGGTTTTCTCCACACACCACGGCTTCACCACCACACACACGATATCGGCACCCGCAACAGCCTGCTTATTGTCAGATGTCGCAGATACTCCCTGCTGTGCAAAAAAGTCAAGCACAGGCTGATTGTGGTCGGACACTATAATGTCTTGTGGTTTGAAACGCTCGCTTTGCAGGCATCCCTTCACCATGGCGCCTCCCATGGCTCCTGCTCCTATAAATGCTATTCTCATTAGTCTGTATTTTGTGTCTGATTTCGTCCCTACAATCACTGTTCTGCCACAACGGCATAGAAACAAAGGTCTTCATTTCCAGTGTTAATCACCGTGTGACGGCTGCCCTTGGGACAGTAATGGCACACTCCTGCGCACAGGATCTCCTCTACCCCGTCGCACACAGCCTTGCCCTCACCGCTTGTGAAAAACATTATCTCACTGCCGCTGTCATGCAAATGCTCGCCGATGGAACTGCCCGGTGTGAGTCTGGCATTAAGTATTCTGTTTGTTCCGTCAAAATACATAAATGCGTTCATCGCTCCCTCACCGCCCTTGAAATTCGGGAAACTCTTCATTTCAGCTGTATTCAGGTCAAACTTCATATTTATATGTTTCTATAGTTATACTTCAAAAGTTTTCTGCAAAATTAATAAAAAATTCCGATACAAACAAATGTTTTTCTGTTTTTAATGCAGTTTTATATTCTCCAACAACTACAAATTCACATAGCTGTCGCCTGCCACCCTCTTACGCGCGTACATTATATATATAATAAGGAAGCCAATATTCATATTCCTCCATTGACATTTCGTAAAACCATCTCTGATATTTCGGCTATTATCTTAGCCGTTTCATCCATGGAGTACGTCGAGCCAGCCACAAAGACAGCAATGGCATAACGCTTGCCATTGGGAAGATGAACATATCCGGCATCGTTCACTGCCATTATCCTGCCATTATCCATTGGACCTGTCCCAGTCTTATGTCCCACAACGGCATTTGTTGCAACAAAAGGCTTCTGCAGCCTGTCAGTACCAGTTCCACACGATTCCATCATCCGCTTTATCCTTAACGAATTGGCATCATTGAAATTTCCGTCAAACTCATACATAAGCATCGCCATTACTGCCGGCGTTGATGAATTATCATAACATCGTGCAATCACCGTGTTCATATCATGTTCATTCCATCTCACAGAAATGTCATTTATCCCCATTGCCTTGAGACAACTGTCAACCACAGATGTACCTCCCACAAAATCCAGCAAAATGTCGCAGGCATTATTATCGCTGCTGCGTAAAGAGTAATCAAGAAGTTCATTGATTGTTATCGCATGATTGCTGTTGGCGGGATATTTCTCCAACATCGGACTCCAGGTATCAGCATGCAGCTGACTTGCCTTCACACTGAGGGAGTCATCAAAAGTGCAACCGCTCTTCCTGACCTTCTCTGCCACTGTCAACGCCAGCGGAAACTTAAAGACACTCAGCATGGGAAAGGAATCTTTTTCGTTCATGCCTGTCAGCAGTTTCCCGTCGATTACCACTGCCACTCCTATTTTGGCATCCTTGCTGTTTATATAATTACGGAGCAAATCCTCCTGTGCCACCGACCGTGCCGAGCCACACCCGGCAAATAGCACCATAAATAAAAACAAATAACAGAAATTCCTCATCATATCATCATCTATTTTTACACCATACGTTTCTTCAGATTTGGAAGAAAACATGTCACCAAACCTATCAGCGGCATATACGCACAGCAGTCATAGACTGCAGCAATGCCATATTCATCGGCAAAATTACCAAGCACAGCCGAAGCGATGCCGGCAATGCCAAAGGCAAAGCCGAAGAACAGTCCCGACACAAGACCAAGATTATAAGGCAGCAGCTCCTGGGCATAGAGCAGAATGGCAGGAAACGCCGATGACAGTATCAGTCCCACGCAGAAACTGAACACCACGGTCAGTCCCAGCCCCACATGAGGCATGAGCAGCGAAAACGGCGCGGTGCCGAGAATGGAAATCCAGATAACATATTTGCGACCTATCCTGTCGCCAACCGGTCCGCCAATCATCGTGCCCACTGCCGTGGCTGCAAGAAACACAAACAGACACACCTGCGACAGCTGCACTGTGATACCGAACTTCTCAATAAGATAAAAAGTGTAGTAGCTGGTGAGGCTCGCCATATAGACATATTTCGAGAATATAAGCACCAGCAGAATCACAAGCGAGAATACCGTGAGCGGCATTGACAGCGGACGCTCACTCTGCACCTTCATCTGCAGATGGTCGGTCTTCATCTTGTTGATATATCCCTTAAACCAGCGGTCGATGGGTATGCTCACGATATACGCTGCAACGGAGAACAAAATAAACCACACGATATTTGCCCTGCCATATGGAGCCACTATGAGAGCCACGAGCAGCGGTCCCATTGCCGAACCGAAGTTGCCGCCCACCTGAAACGTGCTCTGAGCCAGTCCCCGCTTGCCTCCCGATGCCAGCGAGGCTATGCGCGATGCCTCGGGATGAAGTATCGACGAGCCAAGTCCGATGATGAACACCGAGCACAGCACCAAGTAGATGTTTGTGGCGTATGCCAGCCCTATGAGTCCTGCCATCGTGAACGTAGTGGCGAGCGGCAGACTGTAGGCACATGGTCGCTTGTCGAACACCAGCCCCACCACCGGCTGAAACACCGATGCCGCCAGCTGGTAAATCAGCGTCACCAGCCCAATCTCCGAAAACGACAGATGCAAATCATCTTTCAGTATAGGATACGACGCAGTAAGCACCGCCTGCAATAGATCATTGAGCAAGTGCGCCCCTCCCAATGCCACAAGCACGCTCATCGCCACACTTGTTGCCTGATCTTCATTCCCGTTTTTCATAATCTCCTTACCTCTTTTTTGTTTATATCCTGTTTTGACGTGCAAAGTTATACATTTTATCCCATACCTGCAAATAACACAAGAAAAAACTGGCATGCAAGGGTTGCGGAAAATATTATTAATGTCCGTTTTCGGACACTTGTTTCAAAAGCGGACACTCTGTGTAAAATGTTTATCCGTTGACAATCAGAATATTACTCTTATGGCACAGATATTGCCGATAGAAAAGGCAGAACAAAGAACAACGTATAAACAGAACAAACAAATAAAAATTTAAATTTATGAGAAGATACTTATCATTCATTTCATTGACTGTGTGTCTGTGCAACACACATGCCGCAACAGCCGGCAACATTACCGCAAACGATACCATCATCGACGGAAAGACCATTCAGGAGGTGGTGGTAAAGGGCAGGGACATTGTTGTAAAGGACGACAAACTGATTATCAACCTGAGCAACAAGATTAAGAAACACTCTTTTGACGGTTATTCTGCCCTGTCACTGCTGTCAATTCCCGGACTTAGCGTTGACCCGATAGACGAGACGGTGACAACCAACGGTGAGGCGACAATGCTTTGCATCAACGGGCGCGAAGCTTCAAAAAGCGAGATAAAGACTCTATACCCCAAAGATATTATACGGATAGACTACTACCAGCAGTTTGACCCCAACCATCCTATGGCAAAGTCAGTGATAGACTTTATAATAAATGTGAGGGAGAGCGGTGGCATGGTGATGGCACAGGTGAACCAGAATTTGAACAAGGCCGCAGGAGACGACATGGTGGACTGGAAGATGTTCAACAAGAAATCGCAGTTCAACATACAGATAACCGACAAGTACAACCATTTCACTCCAAGCCGCGGCACAGAGTCGTACACGCTGATGCCGTTTGCAAACGGTGATGTGGAGAAAAATGTGATGACAAAACCATCGGGAATACACAACAACGGAATCGGCTTGAAATTAGCTTATCTATATAACGGCAAGACCAGCAAGCTGCAGATTGCGGCGTCACTGCGAAACAACCACAGTGCAAACAGCACTTTGCAGGAACAGACAATATCAAGAATAGGAACCGTAGACACAAAGGATTTCAGACACAACGACAATATCTCGCCGACATTAAAGGTGTACTATAAAAATAACTTCAGCAAAAAGACTTCATTGGAAACGACAGTTAATGCCAGTTACAACCACACAAAACAATGGAGAGACTATCAGGCATTAGATACATATTTATCACACACAAAAGAGGATTATTATTTAATAAATCCCATAATATCGGTAACACACAAACCAAACAACAGAGTTAATATGTTTGCACACTTAACATATTACTACACGCATTCAAACAACACATACACGGAAAACGGTGTGCCGACTGCAAACAAGCTCACTGAGGGGCAGGCGCTTATAATGCAAGGATGTTCTTTCCAGATAATACCAAAGAAATTTCGGATAAACCTGCAATTGCAGGAGCGTATACAGACTATAGACGCTGGTCTGGGCTCATACACAAAAGAGTATTTCACTCCTGTACTTACTTATAATATATCACTGCCAAAAAACACAAATATTTCTGGTGCTTTCCTAACGGGGGTAAATAGTCCGGAGATGAAATATTACAATAGTGGTGAAAAGAGGATTGACGAATTTCAGGTTATGTCTGGCAGCAGTGAGCAGAAAATGGGCCGCCTTTTCAGAACACAGCTATCGCTCAGCAGCTATCATAAATGGGGTGGCTTCATGATGTTTTCACAATATGACCACAACCAGAAAGAGATTTACGAGGATATCTATTGCGATGAGGAGCGTAACCTGTATGTACATCAATATCTGAATGGCGGCACATCTGAAAAATTTGTAATCTATGGTGAGCTGCAGTTAAATTTAATAGCTGACAAGCTGAAATGGTCGGGCTCTGGACAATACATGCACACAAAACAACATATCGGCTATCTTAATACACTTGGCGCATGGAAAGCCAATACATCGCTGACATATTTCAACAAAGGATGGCAGTGCAAAATAGACTATACAACAAAAAGAAAATTCCTTCAAGCTACAGGAGAAACTCAAATTCGCCCACAACGGCTTACGCTGTCTGTTGGATACATTGTAAATAACTGGTCATTCAATCTGTACTCGAATAATCCTCTAATGAAATCGTCTGTGAAAACTGAGTCTCACCGCCGCAACGGCTACACAAGCATCTCAGATTCTTATAAGCCCCGCACCGACTACAACATGTTTGCCATGCGTGTAAGCTACCGTTTCGTTTATGGAAAGAAGCACAAGTATCAGGATGTGGACATTGACGACAGCAACCGCTCGGCTATACTTGATACCAACACGAAATAGGGGATTAAAAATCCAAGCATAAAATGAGACTCTGAGGATGAACAAGATTTTGTCCATCCTCAGAGTCTCACTCACCTAATGAAAAAAATTTTAGATTCTACTATTTCAAAAATCCCGCGATAATCTCAAGACATCCCGCCGCATTCACAGGCTTCGTGATAAACTCATCGCAGCCAGCGGCGAGAGCAGCCTCACGGTCACTGCCAAAAGCGTTGGCTGTAACAGCCAGAACAGGCAGCTCAGGATGTGTAGACTTGATAATCTTTGTGGCAGTAAGCCCGTCCATGACAGGCATCTGAAGGTCCATGAGCACCATGTCAAATTTCTCCTTCGCAACCATATCGACAGCCTCCTGCCCATTCACGGCACGGGCTATCTCATAGCTTTTGCGCAAAATATAACTCATCAAAATGTAGTTACTGTCATTGTCTTCTGCTACCAATATTCTTTTCATATATCCTCAGTTTTGGGGTTGTTACTATAATTTATTTTCTGTTTTTCCAGAGATTGGTCATGTCCTCAAGGCTCTTGCCCTTGGTCTCGGGTACAAGATACCACACAAAGACTGCTGCAAGTATACATATCACTCCGTAAAGCCCGTATGTGAACCAATAGCCGAGACTGTTTGCCATAGGCACGAACGAAGTGGAGACAATCCAGTTGAATATCCACTGGAAAGCCACGGCTATTGCCACTGCCGCACCACGTATGGTGTTGGGGAACACCTCGGCGATGAGAACCCAGCAGATAGGTCCCCATGAGAACATAAACGATGCCGAATAGACCATGATGGAAATCATACACAGCAGCTGCATATTGGGATTGCCGAATGTGCATGCCACACCGACAGCACCAACCGCCATACCGAGCGAGCCGGCTATCAGCAACGGCTTGCGTCCAAGTTTCTCTACCGTAAAGATAGCCACGCAGGTGAATCCAAGGTTGACGATTCCATTGAATACGGTAAGCATCATAGGATTGTCGAAGCCCATTGCCTCATAAATGCGCGGCGCATAGTAGAGAACGGCGTTGATGCCGACAGCCTGCTGGAACACAGAGAGCATCACTCCCACGAAGATGCAGAGGAAACCGTAGGTCATCAGTTTCTCGGTCTTCTCGGTTACGGTGTTCTTTATCTCTGAGAGTATCTCCTTTGCCTTCTGCGCACCATTGATGCGCGCAAGCACTCTCTCAGCCTTCTCGTCCTGACCCACCATAGCAAGATAGCGTGGCGTCTCAGGAACAAAACAGATGAGCAGGGCGAACAGTCCGGCAGGAATCATCTCCGACCCGAACATATAACGCCATCCAGTCTCAATGGCCCATGCCGCCTCACTGCCGTTGAGAATCTGGTTCATACCGTCACCTATACTCTGAATGGCTGGCGCCACGTGGTCGCCAAGGATAAAGAAATTTACAAAATACACCACCAGCTGTCCGAAGATGATGGCAAACTGGTTCCATGACACAAGCATGCCACGGATATTGCTCGGCGCAATCTCACCGATATACATCGGGCATACGGCAGAGGCAAGTCCCACGCCTACACCGCCAATCACACGGTAGATATTGAACACTATGAGAAGTGTGAGATTGGGCTCACCCTTTGCAAGCACCATTGTTTCCGGACACATGGAGCCCCATGCCGAGATAAAGAACATCACTCCCGCAAATATAAGCGAGCGCTTGCGTCCCCAGTTGGAGGCAAGATACCCTGAAATTGCGGAACCGATAATACATCC
>JAGAPI010000101.1 GCA_017623335.1 Prevotella sp. | reverse complement strand
AGTGGAGTCGAGATGGTTTATGGCTTGATCAATATATATTTTAGCTTCGCTATAGCGTTCTTGCTGAAACAGAATCCAAGCATAGGTGTCAAGGAATGTAGCGTTCTCCGGTTCAGCCTTTATTGTCTTATAGCTCATCTGCTCTGCCTTTTCTAATAAGGTATCGTTCACACTCAGATAATAGGCATAGTTATTGAGTGCCCCATAATTGTCGGCCTTCCATTGCAGACAGCTGTCATACGCCACGTATGCCTCTTTTTCCATACCTTTTTTATGCAGTATGTCCCCCATTATAGAATAAAAGTCGGACACAATCCCAGGCTCACTCTGACCATTTATCACAGCCACTCCATTTCTACACGCATCAAGCGCATTGTCGTCTTCACCTTTCTGATAATAGGCTATACCCTGAAAATAGTAGAATACCATTTCCTCGGGATTATATTGCCGTGCCTGCGAGCACAGCTCAATAACCTTGTCCTTATCTTCTGCCTGCCACGCATTCTGCACCAGTTTAAGTCTGGCAGCAGCATAGTCAGGAGCTATCTGCAGCACTTTTGCAAGAGCATTATTGACAGAATCTTCTGCCATATTACTCTTTTCCATATATGCAGCCTTCAACATTGCCACCTCTACATCGGCATTTGGTAAAGCAAGCAGGCGGTCGAACAAATTCAACACCGCAGTACTGTCCTTGCCTTTATTTGCATATTGGTTTGCCATGTTCTGCAGCAGATACACCTTTGTCCTGCTGTCGGTGTTCTTGTTGAACAGCAGCTTGTCGGTCATTTCCTCAGCCAAAGCGTCATCATCTTTCATGCTGGCATAGTCCATCATGGCAAACTGCGCCATCGTGTTGTCCGGTTCCTCTCTCAACACACCTTTCAGTTTTTCCAATCCCTTCTTCTCCTGTCCGTTGTTCATCATCGTCACAGCATATTTCACCGTCAGATTCAGGTCATTGGGATATTGTTCCGCCAACACTTTCATCTCTTTTATAGCCGCTTTTTTGTCGCCGTTGGCAGTAAGCATCTCACTTTTCTTTTCCGATAGAGCCTCACTTTTGCCATCGGCACGTTCCATTTCCTCAAGCACCTTTATTGCACTGGCATAATCGCCCAACTGTTTGTACAGTTCCACAAGGATGCCGTCAATATTATCACGCCCAGGGTCTATTTCACGCAACAGCTCTAATTGTTTCTTACCGTCCTCCAACCTATTGGCAGAAAGATAACTTCCTGCCAATGTTTCGTGATATGTAGCGTTTTGTGGGTCGAGGGCAGCGGCTTTTTCCAAACATTCTAGTGACTTTTGCTTATCCTTAATACCATAATTATAATATTGTGAAAGATAGAAATATGCAGCAGCCTGCATGGAGTCTACCTCCACACAACGCAACAACAAATCGAATGCAGCGTCGGAATTTCCCTTCTGCCTCTGCATCATCGCTTCAAGAAAATACTGGTCATATTTTCTTTTATCGTCACCATTGCCGGCTCTCAGCATTGCCATGCCAAGTATTGCAGCCGCCACAAACAAAAACGCTCTTCTCATCGCAAGCATAATAAATCATTTCACTCCGGTGTGCCCGTAGCCGCCTTCGCCACGCTCTGTCTCATCAAGCAGTTCAACCTGCTCAAGGTCAGCCTGCTCATAGCGTGCTACCACCATTTGGGCAATACGCTCACCTGGGTTTACCACAAATTCCCTGTCCGACAGATTGATAAGCACCACCCCTATCTCGCCGCGATAGTCGGCATCGATAGTGCCGGGAGTGTTGAGCACTGTCAGTCCATGCTTAATGGCAAGCCCGCTTCTGGGTCTTACCTGCGCCTCATAACCGGCAGGCAGTGCGATATGCAATCCCGTGCCGATAAGCCTGCGCTCCAAAGGGCGCAATGTCACAGGCTCGTCAATGTCAGCCCTGAGGTCCATGCCTGCGCTCTGAGCTGTGGCATACTGCGGCAGCGGCTGCCTGCCTTTGTTTACTATTTTTATTTTCAACATTATATATTACATTTCGCGAAACAAATAAATATATACTTTTGTGCAAAGTTAGTCATTTTTCCTTAAAGAACCATATTTTTATATTGTTTTTTGCATTTATTCAAAAAAAAGATGTAATTTTGCAAGCATAACACCTATTTCATCCGACATTTAACATAAAAGAAGCACAATGAATTGGCAACAGCTCATCACCAACAAACGGCTTGGTCAAGAACACAAATACAGCGACCGTCATGACGACCGCACCGAATTTAAGCGCGATTACGACCGATTAATTTTCTCGGCACCCTTCCGCCGGCTGCAAAACAAGACTCAGGTTTTTCCACTGCCCGGCAGCGTGTTTGTGCACAACCGTCTTACCCACTCCCTGGAGGTGGCAAGCGTGGGAATGTCCTTGGGCTGTGATGTTGCCCGCGCAATTGTGAAGAAGCGCCCGGAATTACGAGGCACCTCTTTTGAAGAAATAGGACAGATAGTGTCTACCGCCTGTCTTGCTCACGACATGGGCAATCCTCCTTTCGGACATTCGGGCGAAAAGGCAATACAGACATTCTTCACCGAGGGGAAAGGCAGCTACCTGAAAGACATGATAGACACTTCCACATGGAGTGACATCACGCATTTTGAGGGCAATGCCAACGCTTTCCGTCTGCTGACCCACCAATTCAAGGGGCGCAGGCCTGGTGGTTTTGTAATGACATATTCCACACTGGCAAGCATTGTGAAATACCCTTATTCCTCCGAGGCTGCATCAAGAAAGGGGAAATTCGGCTTTTTCCATGAAGAAACGGCAGATTTTAAGAAAATCGCCGATGAAATGGGTATTTTATGCCTATCGCAGCCTAACGAGCCGCTCCGATATGTACGCCATCCATTGGTATATCTGGTGGAAGCCGCCGATGATATATGCTATGAAATAATGGACATTGAAGATGCCCACAAACTGAAGATTCTGTCGTTTGAAGAAACATCATGCCTTCTGCTTGGCTTTTTTGACGATGCAACCAAAGAGCGCATACTGAAACGCATTGACGACGAGCATATAGACGACAACAACGAAAAAGTGGTATATATGCGTGCCTGTGCCATAGGAATGCTGGAACATGAATGTGCCGCTGCCTTTGTACGCCACGAGGATGAGATTCTTGCCGGAACATTCAAGGGGAGTCTTATCGACCATGTGCCTGCCATACAGCACAAGGCATACGATGTCTGTACCCAATTGAGTAAGAAGAAAATATACTGCAGCAAACCTGTACTCGACATAGAGCTTTCGGGTTACAAGATTATGGATACCCTGCTCACCCACATGGTGGAGGCAGTAATGTCGCCAGAGCGTTATTATTCGCAGCAGCTCATAGGCAGAGTGTCGAGCCAATATGATATTGACAGTGCGAAACTGGAAACACGAATCATGGCTGTACTCGACTATATCAGCGGCATGACCGATGTATATGCCCTCGACATTTACCAGAAAATAGCAGGGATAAGTCTGCCTATAGTATAATGTAATGAAGATTTCAGGACGGTTTTACCGTATATTTGTCTATCAAATAGTTTTTTATTTGTATTTTTCGGCACAAATGCAACACAGAGAAACATTCTCGTTACATTATATATATATATAGTTGGTGAAATATTAGTAATTTTGCAAGCAAAAATATTAATTTAAAGCAAAAATACTAATGGATAATTCAACCAACACAAATGAGAGCAAGGGATTCTACAAGCTCTCATGGCTGCAGAGAATCGGATTCGGTTCTGGCGACCTGGCTCAAAACCTCATCTACCAGACCATCTGCATGTACTTACTGTTTTTCTACACCGACATCTATGGACTGGATGCCGGCAGTGCCGCAACAATGTTTCTCGTAGTACGTCTTGTCGACGTGCTTTGGGACCCGCTTGTGGGAACATACGTTGACAAACACAACCCGCGCTGGGGAAAATACCGTTCTTATCTTGTGCTGGCAGGAGTACCGCTCACTGGTTTGGCAATACTTTGTTTTTGGAACGGATTCTCAGGCTCGCTGCTTTATGCATACGTAACATACGTTGGACTAAGCATGCTCTACACTCTCATTAATGTGCCTTACGGAGCATTGAACTCATCGCTGACACGCGACACCGACGAGATAACAATCCTCACGTCAGTGCGTATGTTCATGGCAAACGTCGGCGGTCTTGCCGTGAGTGCAGGCGTACCGATACTTGTGGCTATACTTGCCGCCCCTAAAGGCGACCTGCCCATAGAGATGGCGCTGTTTATGGGTCTCGGCTCGCTGCCTTCATTCATATTCATGCCTCTCGTACCTGCAATAAAGAAAAAGGTGGGCAAGAAAAACATGTTCTACATCTTCCTCACCGTGGCTATCATCGGTATGGCTATGCTTTATATCATCAGCAAGATTGGCACTGTACAGGAGAACATCACCCTGGTTTATATTGCTCAGTTCATCAAGAGCACAGGCGTGATTGTTGCAACAGGATATATGTGGGCGCTGATACCCGAAGTGATAAGCTATTCCGAATATTCCACAGGCAAACGAATAGCCGGCATAGTGAATGCCCTCACCGGAATA
Source organism: Prevotella sp. (assembly GCA_017623335.1). The sequence continues at coordinate 3,022 of JAGAPI010000101.1, read as the reverse complement.
TTCTACAAGGCAGGCATGGCTCTTGGCGGCGTGGTGCCTGGCGCAGTATTGGCATATACAGGCTACCAGCCTGCAGCAGCTGGAGCCTCGACTTTGCCCAAAGACTCCAGTGCATGGTTTGTGGCAATGCTCATCTATGCCCTTGTGGGTCTGGCACTGCTCGTATTCTGCTTCTCACAGACGAAGGAGCGCGTGGTGATGGATGCCGATGAAACAAAGAATGTGAAGATTTCCGACCTTTGGATGGAGTTCTTCCACAACCGTCCGCTGCGCGTCATAGCACTCTTCTTCATCACTGCTTTTGCCATGATGTCGGTGGGAAATGCCGCAGGAGCCTACTTCATGAACAACCTGGAACAGCAGGCACCATTGGCTCAGGAGGGAATACGCTGGCTTGTATGCATCATTCCTGCCATCCTTCTGGCAGTCGCCATGCTCATAATATCTAAATATGAGCTTACCGACGAGCGCATTGACGAAATTAACCGCGAAATAGAGAACCGCAACAAATAAGCTGCAAATATTAATAAAATCAACTTTTATGACACACAAAAGTATCATTTTTGCCGCCTTTGCTGCCATGTCAATGTTCACCAATGCCACGGCTCAAGACAGCTGCTGCAAAACACAGGGAAAAAGCGGATGCTGTCAGGCAACAGAAAAAAACAACTGTTGCCAGACAACAGGGCAGGACAAATGCTGCAACACGCCGGCACTGAAAGACTTTCTTAAAGGCAAATTCTCAATCGGCACAGCACTGAATGCAAGCCAGGCTGCAGGGCACCTGCCCGAAATAACCAAACTCGTCACCCGGCACTTCAACTGCATAGTGGCAGAGGACTGCATGAAGAGCGAGAACATACACCCAGAAAAGAACCGCTATAACTGGACGGCATCCGACTCCCTCGTTATGTTTGGCGAGAAACACGGGCTCGACGTATACGGTCACGCACTGATATGGCATTCACAGCTGGCTCCATGGTTCCCCTACGACGATAACGGTAAGCTGGTGAGCAAGCAGGAGATGCGCAAGCGCATGAAAGACCATATATACACCGTAGTGGGCAGATATAAAGGTAAGATAAAGGGATGGGACGTGGTAAACGAAGCTATCGAAGACGACGGCACGTTCCGTAAGTCGCCGTTCTATCAGGTTCTTGGCGAGGAATACATTGCACTCGCATTCCAATATGCCCATGAGGCTGACCCTAATGTGGAGCTATATCTCAACGACTACAACATGAAGGACCGCCCCAAATGTGACGCTTATGTGAAACTGGTAAACAATCTAAAGAAGCGCGGACTGAGAATCGACGCCATCGGAATGCAGGGACACATGGGCATGGACTATCCGTCAATCGAGGAATATGAGAAAAGCATCAACGACCTCGCGTCAACGGGCTGCAAGATCATGATTTCCGAATGGGAAATGAGCGCGCTGCCTACAATACATGAAAGCGCAAACATCAGCGACAAATTCGACTATAATGCAGCATACAACCCCTACCCTAACGGACTGCCCGACTCGGTGAGCGCAGTGTGGAACCAGCGCATGAAGGACTTCTTCAATCTGTTCCTCAAACACAGCAACGTAATCACCCGCGTAAACGTATGGGGAGTGGGCGACGGAGACTCATGGAAAAACAACTTCCCTATGAAGGGGAGAATGGAATATCCGCTGCTGTTCGACCGTCAATACAAAATGAAACCGTTTCTAAGAGAAATAATGAGCGAGGGCTGCAACAAATGCAATACGAAATAACCAATAAAAATAACCGACAAATAAAGCAACAACAATGAAGACAGAAAAAAGATACCTCTTCCCTGCCGACTATATGGCAGACCCGTCAGTACACGTGTTCAACGGCAAGATATATATATACCCCTCTCACGACTGGGAATGCGAGAACGTGGAAAACGACAACGGCGACCAATATGTGATGAAGGACTATCACGTACTTTCAATCGACGGCGACCCGATGACCGGTACAGTGACCGACCACGGCAAAGTGCTCGGACTGGAGGACATTGCATGGGCAGGACGACAGCTTTGGGACTGTGACGTGGCTGAGAAAGACGGCAAGTACTATATGTACTTCCCAATGAAAGACCGCAATGACGTGTTCCACTGGGGATGTGCCATTGCCGACCGTCCCGAAGGTCCGTTCATTCCGCAACCCGACCCGATGCGTGGCAGCTACAGCATAGACATGTGCGTGTTCCACGATGATGCAGACGGTGAATACTATGTATATTTCGGCGGTCTGTGGGGCGGACAGCTCCAGCGTTACAAGGACAATATTCATCTGGAGACTCCTTATCTGCCCGAGGGCGACGTGCCCGCACTGCCAAGCCGCGTGGTGAGACTGAGCAAAGACATGCTGCAGTATGACGAGGAGCCAAAGCCAATAGTAATTATCGATGAAAACGGCGAACCGCTCAAGGCAAACGACCCTCATCGCTTCTTCGAGGCAAGCTGGATGCACAAATACAACGGAAAATATTACTTCTCCTACTCCACTGGCGACAGCCATCTGCTATGCTATGCCACTGGCGACAACCCATACGGACCATTCACCTACCAAGGCGTTATCCTCACACCTGTTGTGGGATGGACCACCCACCACTGCATCATCGAATACAAGGGCAAGTGGTATCTGTTCCACCACGACAGCGTTCCTTCAGGCGGAAAGTCTTGGCTGAGAAGTCTCAAGGTGTGTGAGATACAATATGATGAGAACGGCAAGATTCAGACCATAGACGGTATTGACTGAAAATATAAAGAAATGTGTAAAAAATGTGTCCGCACACATCTATGGTTGACATAAATCAATATTATTTACACTCTCAAGAAGTTTTATATGAAAAATCTTGCACAATCAGAAAAAACTCACTACCTTTGCACCATCAAACAAGGTTAATAGATTGTTTTAGGTTAGTAGTAATATTTATAGTTTTAGGTTTTTAGTTATTGGTAAAAGGAAAGTTTCAAATGTTGGATAACAGAGGCCGCCGTGAGGCT
>JAGAPI010000100.1 GCA_017623335.1 Prevotella sp. | reverse complement strand
TATGGCGGCTATGATTATATCCGCCTCGCGGCACTCTTTTTTCAAATCCTTTGAATGGCTGTGGCACACGGTCACTGTAGCGTCGCCGTATTGCTTCTGCATCATAAGCTGTGCCATTGGCTTGCCCACGATGTTGCTGCGGCCAAGCACCACGCACTTCTTGCCCGATGTCTCTATGCCATAGCGTTTTAGCAGTGTGATAATTCCAAGTGGTGTTGCTGAGATGAAGCACGGCAGACCGATTGCCATACGACCCACGTTGATGGGATGGAATCCGTCAACGTCCTTGCGGTAGTCGATTGCTTCGATTATCTTCTGCTCGTCAATGTGCCTGGGCAGCGGCAACTGCACGATGAAGCCGTCTACATCGGCATCGCGGTTGAGCTTGTCAACACACTTCAACAGCTCTTCCTCTGTTATATCCTCCTCATATCTTATCAGTGTCGACTTGAAGCCGCACGCCTCACATGCCAGCACCTTGTTCTTTACATAGGTCTCCGAACCGCCGTCGTGGCCTACAAGCACCGCCGCCAGATGAGGCTGCTTGCCTCCTGCGGCAACAATCTGCCTCACTTCCTCGGCAATCTCCTGTTTTATCTGTGCCGCTGTCTGTTTTCCGTCTATCAGTTGCATTTTGTTTCTATTTTTTATAGTTAGGAGTAATTTCGTTACTCCTTAATTTATATATATTACATCTTCGGCATGCCGCCCTTCATACCCTTCATGGCAGCAGCCATCTGCATCATCTTGCTGTTGCTCATACCTGTCATCATCTTCATCATCTTGCGCATCTGGTCGAATTGCTTCAGCAACTTGTTCACCTCCTGTATGTTGGTGCCTGAGCCCTTGGCTATTCTCACGCGGCGGCTTTGGTTAATGATTTCGGGATTGGTGCGCTCCTTGGGAGTCATGCTCTGGATAATTGCCTCGATGCTCTTGAATGCGTTGTCATCGATATCAATATCCTTTATAGCCTTGCCCACACCGGGAATCATGGCTGCAAGATCCTTGATGTTACCCATCTTCTTTATCTGCTGAATCTGGTTCATGAAATCGTTGAAGTCAAATTTGTTCTTCTTGATCTTCTGCTCCAGTTTCTTTGCCTCTTTCTCGTCGAACTGCATCTGTGCACGCTCCACAAGGCTCACGATGTCGCCCATGCCGAGAATTCGGTCTGCCATACGCTCGGGGTGGAACACGTCGAGGGCTTCCATCTTCTCGCCCGTACCCACAAACTTTATCGGTTTGTCCACAACGTTGCGTATCGACAGTGCTGCACCGCCGCGGGTGTCACCGTCGAGTTTTGTCAGTACCACACCGTCGAAGTCCAGACGTGTATTGAACTCCTTAGCAGTGTTTACGGCATCCTGACCGGTCATGGCATCAACCACAAAGAGTGTCTCATCAGGGGTGATGGCATTCTTGATGTTGGTTATCTCCTGCATCAGAGCCTCGTCGATGGCAAGACGGCCGGCGGTATCCACAATCACCACGTCATTGCCCTTTGCCTTTGCCTCCTGAATACCATTGAGGGCTATCTTCACCGGGTCTTTGCTGTCAAGCTCGCAATACATCGGCACGCCAATCTGCTCGGCAAGCACACGCAACTGCTCCACAGCGGCAGGACGGTAGACGTCACAGGCAACAAGCAGAGGCTTCTGGTGTCTCTGATTTTTGAGATACAGGGCGAGCTTGCCCGAGAGAGTGGTTTTACCGGCACCGTTGAGACCAGCCATAAGCACCACTGCAGGATGGCCCTTGGTGTTAAACTCAGCAGCCTTGCCGCCCATGAGCTGCGCCAGCTCGTCGTGTACTATCTTCACCATCAGCTGGCTCGGCTTCACTGCCGTGAGCACGTTCATGCCCATTGCCTTCTGCTTCACCTGGTCGGTGAACTGCTTTGCCACCTTATAATTCACATCGGCATCCAACAGAGCGCGGCGTACATCCTTCAGTGTCTCCGCCACATTTATCTCGGTTATCTTGCCTTCGCCCTTCAGTATTTTAAACGAGCGCTCTAATCTGTCACTTAAATTTTCAAACATATTTTTTATAGATCTATAATTTTTCTGTCTCAAGTGAACAATATCTCTCCCTGCGCTGTTTTGGCGCTTATTACAGGAACATTGTTCAATTTCTCTGCAAAGTTAATCCTTTTTATCCCAAAAATACAATAATTCGGTATGTATTTAATGCTTTTTTAATCTTTTTTCTTCAAAATTGCGCACACATGTTTTGCTGTGTGCAGTTTTTATGGAATCAAAACCTAAAGAAGCATAAAACAGCCTGCCGCATTTTCATTACAAGCCGTTTTATCAGCGCACAACCTTGTATTTTGCAAACTTCATCAGCAATTGCTTGGTTCCGGTATTGCGGAACTCCACTGTTGCCTTGGTGTTCTCGCCCGTTCCCTCAACCTTTATCACCGTGCCTATGCCAAAACGCTGGTGCTCTATCACGTTGCCTTCCTTAATCGGCGCATTCGATAAATCACTTGGTATATTTGCTGAACTGGTTGCTGCATTTGCAGAACCTCTTCTTGCATTCACAGGAGCCGACGGAGCTGTTTTCGCATTGGTGCCGAACACTGCGGCATGGAGCTTCTGCATGCGTTCCGCCTGACTGGGCTCATGGTGCGGAGCCACGATGCGTGGCTTGGGGTCGGCACGGAACTGTGTGGCCACAGGACGCGGATTCTGCATCCATCTTGACGATGAGCTGTTACTGCGCTGATAGTCATCATCATAAGAAGAATATCTGCTGCCACGCGAAAAACCGGAGTCACTAAAATCACTGCTGCCGTTACCCTCAACGTGCATCAGACTTGGGTCGATGTCCTTCAGGAAGCGCGACGGAGTGTCGTATTCCATACGTCCGTAGCGGTAGCGGTTCTGCGCACAGGTGAGCGTGCAGCGGTGCTCGGCACGGGTGATTGCCACGTAGAGCAGACGGCGCTCCTCCTCCAGGCCACGCATGCTCTCGCAACACATGGGCGACGGGAAGATGTTTTCCTCCATGCCCACCACAAACACCGTGGGAAACTCCAGTCCCTTGGCACTGTGTATGGTCATGAGCGTCACCTTCTCGCCTTCAGCATCGTCGTCGCTCTCAAGGTCGGTGAGCAGAGCCACCTCCTGCATGAAGTCGGCAAGCGACACGTGCTCGCCGCCGTCCTCCTCGCGGTGGCTCTCCACAAAATCCTGAAGGGCGCTTACAAACTCCTCCACATTCTCCTGACGCGCCAGGTCGTCGGCATCCTTGCCGCTGTAGATATCGCGGCTTATGCCGCTTTCGGTCACAATGTCATGCCCAAGTCTGTAGGCATCGTCGGTGAACAGGCGTCCGCCCCACCCTTCTATCTGTGCGCGGAACGCCTGCAGCTTGTTCACCGTGGCGCGGCTTACGTCCAGCCCGTTTTTGCCGGGCTCGCCTATAACATCCCAAAGGCTGACGTTGTTCGCATTTGCCGCCGCCACAATCTTGCCTATCGTGGTGGCTCCTATGCCGCGTGTGGGATAGTTGATGATGCGCTTCAGCGCTTCCTCATCGTTGGGGTTTATCACCACACGGAAATATGCCATGATGTCCTTTATCTCCTTGCGCTGGTAGAAACTCAGTCCGCCAAGTATGCGGTAGGGTATGTTTTCCTTGCGCAGGGCTTCCTCAAAGCTGCGGCTCTGCGAGTTGGTGCGGTAGAGGATTGCAAAGTCTGAATATCCGCACTTGTCCTGCCGCTTGTATTTCTTTATGTCGTTGCACACTATTATCGCCTCTTCCTTGTCGCTGTAAGCCATCTTTAGCTGCAACCGTTCACCGTGCTCGTTGTCGCTGTACACATCCTTGGGTATCTGCTCCTTGTTGTGCTTTATCAGACTGTTGGCAGCCTGCACTATCAGCTTCGTACTGCGGTAGTTGCGCTCCAGCTTAAACAGGCGTGCACCAGTGTAGCACTCGTTAAACTTCAGGATATTGTCGAT
>JAGAPI010000099.1 GCA_017623335.1 Prevotella sp. | reverse complement strand
ATATGTCTGTCCAAACTCACCGAGCGGAGCCTGGAAGTCGTAGTTCTTCACCGGCATGTCGTTGTAGTTGGTGGCAGGCGTACGCTGGTTTTCATTTAGCGTGGTCACCTTTCCTTCCGGATTTGTTCCCCCATGATACATGTAGTAACCCAAGAGATTGCTGCCACTGCCCAGTTTCACGATGGCCAGCGAGTAGGCATCTTCAGGATAAATCCACGGACGGCGATGGTATGCGCCCATCATTCCGCCACCCAGTTCGCAAGTAAAGTAAGGATAGTCCTCATCGCCCTTGTTCACCTTCTCCTCCTGCTTGCCCAACTGTTCTGTAGCTATAGCTGTAGAAGAGCGGAATGCCTTGAAGTTAAACGCCTTGTAGTAGTTGCCAGCCGTCTCCTGTAACGAACGCTCCCAGAAGCCGTCGGCATAGTCGCCATACAGAGGTATCATCTCTCCGAAAGGCACTGGTGTTCTCAGTGCCGGCCATCCTGTGCGTGTATAGAAAGGCAGGTCGAAGCCTATCTTCTGTGCTATGCGCTTCAGCGCCACGAGATAACTGCCCCTGCCACGATACTCATTGTCAAACTGCGCTGCGATTACCGGACCGCCGTCTTTCCACTGCAAGCCTTGCGCCTGTGTGAATATCTGCCTGTAGAGTTGCTCCACGTAGTGCATGAATATCTTGTTCTCCTCGCGCATCTTACACCCCTTTGTGAACATCCAGTCGGGAATGCCGCCATTGCGCACCTCACCGTGGCAGAACGGGCCAAGGCGGAGAATAACAGGCATATCCTGCTCCTTACACACCTCTATAAAGCGGCGCAAGTTTCGCTGCCCGCTCCAGTCGAAGATGCCTTCCTGCTCTTCTATGTGGTTCCAGAAAACGTAGGTGGCGATGATGGTCACGCCGCCTTCCTTTATCTTGCGCACCTCGTCTGCCCATTCTTCAGCGGGAATGCGTGAATAGTGCACCTCGCCCATCACCGCCGACACTCTCTTGCCGTCGAATATCAGGCTATGCCTGTCCCACTCTATCGATTTCTTTGGCACTTGCGCGGATGCTGTTGTCAGTCCCATGATAGTTGCCACCATGAGCAACAGCATAATGTTTATAGTTTTTTTCATTTTAATTTATTTTATTTTTAGTTGATGAGTTGACAAGTTACAAGTTGACAAGTTACGAGTTGACAAGTAAACGAGTTGACAAGTTGACAAGTTACGAGTTGACAAGTTAATACTTTAAGATAAGTCATTCATATAAATTTATTCTCGTCTGCAAAGGTAACAATTGCTGACGAGAATAAAGATAGATTTTACTATTAATTAAATGGAGAATCTATCTAATGCCATTAAAAAAATATTATGATGACAAATACAGATTTCTCTTCGTCTCCATAAATATTTTATTGGCTAAATATGTTTTTCAAAAAATAATCATTACTTTTGCATATAAATGAGAACCACGTAATTATACGTAAAAAATCATAGTCTAAATAATAAATAGAATACGAAATATGGTTTACGATAAAATATGGCTGGTCATTATAATGTTAATTATATGGGCCTTTGGAGGATATTTTCTTTATACCAAACTGAAACAATGTGAAGCTAAACCTATCAGAAAATTCTTTGATTCTTCTTGGGCACTAAAGAAATTCATGCTTGTATTTGCTATTCCTTGCCTACTTATTACATATTTAATCCATTCTTGTATTGACTCTAGAGTAGACGAATGGAAAACGGTAAGGGCTGAAATTATTGGACATTATAAATTAAAGGGTAGAAGGGGGCCTAGCAATATATTCAGAATTGATGCAAGATATGAAGGCAAAATACATACTTTTACCATATCTAAAGAGGAGTTCAACAAGGTTAACATAGGCGACTCTGTAGAATTTGAAGTAGGAGACGGTTCCTTTGGATTGGTTATAGGCCATTATGGCAGAATAATCCCACAATAAAAGGCTTATAGTATTGCACCCAATATAGTGCAAATGTCGATAATCTGTTAAAGTTGAAACTTTAACAGATTATCGACATTTTTTATAGGTAATCAACAAAGCAGAAAACCGATACTTTACATTTTACTTTATAACAACTTTTTTGCCGTTCCTAATATACAATCCTTTTGACGGGCGAAGCACGCGCATGCCCTGCATGTTGTAGTAGAAATTGTCTTCATGAAGAGCATCTGCAGGAATGTTTTCTATAGCTGTGAGGTCTGCCACTGGCGAGAAGACGCTCAGCGAACGGTAGATGGTAAAGCGGTCTCTCTTCTTCAGCGGGAAACTGAAGCCGGCACCGCCCGATGCCATAGGACAATAGACCACAGAGTCGGCAGCCACGTATGCCTTCTGGTTGGTGTAATCGCCCACGAGATAAGACATCACCGCCACGTCGCCGTCCTTGCCTTCAAGCGAGATGTTGCCATCGTACATTACATTCATGCCATAGCCAGGATAGAAGTAGAAGAGATTTGACGATGAGCTGGTGAAGGTCAGGCCGTTATACAGTTCCGTAACGTTTGTTCCCATCTTCTTAGCCATGCGGCAGCCCGTCTTCACGTCGAAGCCCGTTATCGGCTGCTGCGACTCGCCATACCATCCGCAGTCGGGTCCTACAGCCGATGTGAAGTCGTAGCACTTCTCCAGCTTGTACGCTCCGTTTGCCGGTACCAATGCCTGATATACGGTTCCGTCGGCAGCTGTTGCCGAAATAAGGTCATGGCTATTCACGCCGCGCTTAACGGTATATATGGCCGTGCCGTCGTCGTTTATCTTCACCTCGCAATCCGTTGCCGACATGTCGTAGAGGTTTGCCGAGCTCACGCTCTTTATCTCGCCGCCGTTTATCTTCAGCTGATAAATAGGATAATAGTGCTCTCCGCCTTCTATAGGCTGGAATCCTATGTGCCTTGCCACCAGCTGTCGCTTGTTGCTGCGCTGCGGCACCAGACGCACCTCAGAGTTCAGTCCTGAAGGCATCTTTGCCCTGTCGGCATATGTGGTAACACCGCTCACGCCAATGCTTCCGTACTGAACCGCCAGTATGTTCACGTCTTCGAATATTCTCCATACCTTGCCGTCGATGTCCATCTGACGTATGCGGTTAGCAGGCAGGTTGGTTACCTCCACCTTCAGCGTGTTCTCGCCCTCCTTCACAAGGTTGCCAAGGTCAACGATGAACGGTGCGCTCCACGCACACCCCGCATACTCGCCGTTCACATATACGCGTGCGCTCTCTCTCACGTCGCCCAGATTGATGCTCCACCCTCCTGTTGCCAGCGCCGCCTGCTGCTTGCTCACGGTGAAGGTCGTAGTATATACGCCCGTGCCCATGAGCTGTGCCGTCTGGTCGTCAAGGTTCTCCCATGCCGTCGGTCCCTCTGCCATCTTGTAGGTCTTTGCCACCTGAGGATAAGCATCCGTGCCGAATGCCAGCGTCCACTCGCCGTCGAGCTTGATGGCGTTCAGTTCTTCAGCCACGGCATAGTCGTCTGCCGCCCTCACCTCTGCATCGGCGTAGGTCTGAAGTATAATCGATTCTCCCGACTTCAGACTTACATACACCCTTCCGTTTTCCACTACCGGGTTGTACATCTTGCCGCTCATAGGGTCGAACATCACCACGCTCTTGAAGTCCACCGCCAGCTCCACATAGTCGCTCACGTCGTCGCGCGTGAGATTGCTCACGAAGTAGTGGTGTCCCGTGTCGTTCTTTCTGCGAATCATCTTCAGTCCCAGTTCCTTGCGCATCGGTTCTGGCTTAGCCTCGCTGAATGTTGCCAGCGTAGCCGCATCGTATGCATATACAATTCTTGCGCCAAGGCTTGCCAGCGATTCGAGATGAGCCTTCACCTCTTCGGGCATGTTCTTAGATGCCGGCACCACGAGGCCCTTGTATCTTGCGCCTCCCTCCGTCTGCAGTTCTCCGTCAATGTACTGTGTGGTCAACAGGAAGTTGTCGCTGATGTAGTCGCAGTCGAGACCTGCATCCTGCACGGCATTCACAGCCGCCACAAACTCAGGCAGTTTCTGTGCTATATCATCTATAGGAAACATCAGCAGCATGTTCTTGAACGTACCCGTTGTCTTGTGCCATGCGTCCTGGAAAGGCACGTAAACCAGCAGGTCGTTGTCGGGCTTGCCCATCTGCAGGAAACTCTGGCATCGCTCCATATACTTCAGCATGTAAGGAGCGTCGCGCCAGATGCTGTTCGTAGGGCTCATGTCTATGGCAGCATAGAATTTCCACCCCGGCCATGCCACGTTGTCTGGCGTGTAGGTCGTGCCGTGGAAGAACATGTGGTTGACGCCAGCCACGAACATGAGGTCCATGTCGGGTTTCATCTGCGACAGCGATGTGCGGAAGTGCTCCGTAAGCCACGTGAACGTCTCGCTCGAGGTGAGCGGTTTGCCAGCTATGTGTGCCGCGCTCGACGCATATTTCAATGTTGAGAGGTCGCTGTAGTTGGCACGCGTGAACTGCGGGTCCTTGCGCAGCCCCTTGATGCCGAAGTCTGTGAGTCCGAAACCCTCTATCTCTGGTATGTCTACGGCTGCATAGATGTCTATCAGGTTGCCTGGCGAGCCGTGTGCCTGGTTGCGTGTCTTTGCGCCGTGCTTGTGTGCCCATGCCGTCCACTGGCGCGTGAAGTTGTTCAGCAACATGTCGTTGAGCGTCTCGCGATAGTCAGCCCTCACCTGTCCGCCTGTGTCCTTGCGGTCGCCCAGCGCCAGCAGCTTGTCCATGTTGTCTTGCAACTTATAGCCGCGGTACTTCTCAAACTCCTCAAACATCTTCGGGGTCCAGTCGGCATTATATACCTCGTAAGAGTCGTTGAAGAATGTCTTCGGATATGGCGTGCCCGACTTGTCGAAAGCCTCTTCAAACACCTTCAGATAGTTTGCCACGGCAGTAGAGTCGAAGTGGTCCATCACGTAACCCACGCCGCCCGGCGCTGCACGCTTCACCTGCTGCATGGTGTGAGAGTTGTATATTGCTATCACGAGCCACTTGCCAGCCGGCGCCACCCACTTCAGCGTGTTTCCGCTCAGGTGCTGCGTAACGTCTGTGGGCTGTCCCTCGTTGCCCTTCTGCGGATATGCCATCACTCGGTTCAGTTTGGGCTTGTTGCTCGAGGTCAGGGCAATGCTCATAGTCTGCTCTGCTGTGCCGTCGCCGGTAATGGTGCCGCTCACGTACTCGAGCTTGCCCGCTGCCTCGTCTATCGTTACCGACGGTCCTCCGAAAGGCCATCCCGTGCCGCCGTTCATGTCGATGCGCATGCCTTGCTTCTCTGCCTGCTGCTGCGTGAACTTCAGAGCGTCCATCCAGGCGTTCGACAGATAGCCCAACTCGTTCTTGTCGTTGCCCTGCACGCCGTATATCGGCGTCAGTTCCATGGTGCCGAGACCTGCAGCGGCATATTCTGCCAGACGGTTGCTTACGCTTGTCTCGTCGAAGGCACTGCCCATTATCCACCATCGTGAACCCGGTTTTGCCTCGTGCGCCACTTCTGGCCACTGTGATTGCTGCTGGGCAGAGGCGTGCGCCAAGCCCAAAAGCACCATTATCGTTAACAAGAAATTCTTCATATATTCTGTTTATTTTTAGTTGTCGCGGTAATGTGTTTGTAGTTTTATATTAGCATTGCAAAGTTACAAAAAAAAATTGAAAAAACCAAATAGGGGACATGGTTTTTAAAGGAAGACAGAGGGGAGGTTAAAGAAGATAGAGGGACATAGAAAAATTTCACATTTCACATTTTGCATTTTGCATTTTGCATTTTATGTGGATTTAACCCTTATATTATATATATTATTATAATAATATATATAATATAAAATATTTAATAATTTTATCTCAAAACAGTAAATGCAAAATGCAAAATGTGAAAATGCAAAATGCAAAATGCAAAATGTGAAATGTGAAATTTTTCTATGTCCCTCTATCTTCTTTAACCTCCCCTCTGT
>JAGAPI010000098.1 GCA_017623335.1 Prevotella sp. | reverse complement strand
TTGATGGCGTTGGCGTAGAATATGTATGAGTTCTTTGAGAACTGATATTCGCTGCGGTCGTTGCGGCTTTGCTCGTAACCTCCCGTACACAGGTTGCGGTTGTTGGTGATGTTTATCACCTGAAGGTTTACGTTGAGCCTGCGGTCGTGGGGGAGATAGAACTGATGGCCTATTGAGGCGTCGAGCATGAATCCTCCCTTTGCCTTTGTCTGCTTTGGAGCGTAGCTTGCCAGCAGAGTGCCGTCAGCCACTCCTTCCATGCCCTTGGCATAGAGGTTTCCTCCGTTTGCCTTAGCCATGTCGGCTCCCGTTGTCACCGTTCCGTCGATGTTGTATTCAATCTGGTCGCTGGTGTAGTAGCCCATGTTGTTGTCGAGCACGTTGGCAAGACGGCTATACGAACTTGCGCCTATGTACACACGGTCGTAGTAGTTGAGGTTGGCGCTGAAATACCATCCGCTCACATTGTAGTCGATGCCGAAGCTGAGCGCGGTGAGAGGTGTTGAGTATTCGCGCATGCCGTCGTAGTTCACCTGCAGCTTACGGTCCATCTCGGCTTTGGTCACAGGGTTCAGCCATGTGTTGATTGCCTTGATGGTCTCGGCGTTAGAGCCTTCGTATGCCAGCTGTGCGTCGGGGTTGTTGATGTATTTTGCATCGGCTATTGTTCCGATGAGGTTGAATTTCAGCCCGTTTGTAATCCGCAGCGATATAGCTGCCTCCACACCCTTGTATTCCTGCTTGATGTTGCTCATTGTGAGATAGGTGAAGTAGCCCATGTCGTCGTTGTAGAATGCAGTCTGGCGTGTCATGTTCGATATGCGGTTGTAGTATGCGCTGACGATACCTCCCAGCGGTCCGAAGTCAAATCTGTAGGCAGCCTGTGCGCCCATCACAAGCTCGTTTTTCAGGTTGTCCACAAAGTTGTTGCTCATTCGCGGTGCCACGAAACTGTTGTATGCCAGCGGTGCCTGGCTCTCGATGTTTCCGCTCAGTGTGAGGGTGCTTGAGCCAAACAGTTTGTAGCCCAGCTGCAGGCGTCCGCCTCCGCCCAGGAATTTTGCGGTGCCGCTGCTGCCTTTCGAGTAGTTGGCAGCCCGTCCGTTGCGCATGTTTCCGTAGCGTTCTATTGTCGTGCCCTCAATGTCGCCGGCGATGATAGCCGATAAGTTGCCTGCTGTGAGCGAGTACTGACCCCATGCCTGCGCTTTGTTCACGGTTATGTCGTAGTCGTAGGCAAAGCGGTCGCCCTTGCTTATCATGCGGTCGGGGTGGTCAAGGTCGTTCTGCACCTCTTGGCTGCCATAGCCGTAGTCGGCTATTGAGTATGAGTCGTAGTCGTGGAACGAGGTGCTGCCCAGCAAGTCTGCCATGGTCTTGTAGTGCATGCCCTTTGTGTGGTTGAGGTTGGCGCCCAGGGTGTAATGATGCCCGTTGTCAAGCATCTTGTCGAACACCGTGTTCAGTCGCCACACCATCTGGTCGTTGTGTCGCTTCTCCTGATACACCAGCGCGTCCTTGCCCTCAAGGTTGGCAGCCTGGTTCATGGCGTAGATGCGGTCCCACTGCACCTGTCGGTTGGCTTTCGATGCTGTCCAGTAGTTGTATAGCGACTTGTACTGGTCGTATATTCCCGGGTTTGCAGCCAGCCACTCAGGGTTGTTGTATTCAGGATTGTATACATTGAATACCGAGCTCGGCATATTCTTATAATATGTCGGCATTGGGTTGTATGCGTTGTTGTAGCTCAGCGCTGTCGATGAGTACATGGTGTATGTGAAGCTCAGGTTTGTGGTGAGCTTTGTTTTCTCGTCTTTCATGTAGTCCCATGTCAGCATAGCGTTTGGCGAGAACTCGTTCACCACGCGGCTGTTGCGCATTTTGCCGTTTTGGTAGCCCCAGTAGGGGTTGTAGTAGTGACTGTTTGCCAGCCAGTATGCCTCCTCGGTAGCTGCTCCCTGCTGTCCGCGCTCTGTGGGTGCTCCCCATGTCACGAAGCTCAGGTGGTGGCGGTCGTTGATGTATTTCTCTGCTCCCAGCATATAGCTGAAGGCGTTGTAGAATGTTCCGTCAATCACTCCGCGGTTTGCCCATCGGTAGGCAAAGCTCGCCATGTAGCTCCAGCCGTTTGCCTGCACTCCGCTGGCGTAGGTGTAGGTGGCTCGCAGAATGTAGTTGCGGTTGGTGGCTGCCAGTCCCAGCTTGCTGCCTGCCGCATATTGGCTGGCGCGCAGGTTGATGTTGGTTGCGCCTGCCAGTCCGGCATAGCCGAAGTTGTTTTGTCCGAACAGGTCTATTCCTTCCTTGTTTCGTGTGGCGTCGTTCAGTCCTCCAGTCATTCCCGAGAACGAGAACCGTCCTGTTTCCACATTGTTCATCATCACGCCATTCATGAAGTTGCGGCTGTACTGCGAGTCAAACGCGCGGTACTTAAACCGCATGGGGCTGAACAGATATCCCACTTCCGAGAGATAAGGGTCGTTTGCGTTGTGCACCAGTGACGACACGTTGGCGTTGTCGTCATCCTCGCTCAGCTGGTCTTCAGAAAAAATGAATGTTGCGTTGTCTTCGCGGAAAGTGTTTTGCAGCGAGTCGCTCTGCTGCTCCTGCACTGTCTGCGCAAAGGCAATGGGGGCTGTGCAAAGCATTGCGCCCAACAGTTTTAGTCGTTTTTTCATTTATTTTTTATTTGTTTTAGTTTTCATTTTCAGTTCCCCGTGGTCTCCTTCACCAGCCACAACACCACTGGCAGGTGGTCGCTGTATCCGTTGAGCCACACACCTCCTGCGTGTGTTCGCTTGGGATTTCCTTTGTATTTCCCCTCTGTCTGGAACAGGAAGTCGCGGCGGAAAATCTCTGGCTTGAGATATGACAGCTGTTTCTTGTCTGTGTTGAGCATATTGCCGCTCACCACTATCTGGTCGAACAGGTTCCATTTCCCGTCATATAGCAGTGTTCCGGTTTTCTGCTTGCGCAGCACGTTCCACCATGGGTTGTACATGTCGTCGACAGTGCAGTCCTCTTTCTCGCGCTTGGCTCCCAACGCATCCTTCATCGACTTGTCGTCGGGGTCGTCGTTCATGTCGCCCATCACCATTATTTTCATGTCGGGGTTGATGCGCAGCAGCGAGTCCTTTACCACTCTCACCTGTCTGCCTGCCATCTCGCGGAACTCGCTTCCTGCAAAGCGGCTTGGCCAGTGACACACTATTGCAGCCACATCCTCGCCTGCCATTTCGCCGCGTGCTATGAGATAGCCGCGGGTCTTGCGTACAGTGTCACCGTTCTCATATACATACTGCACAAGGCGGCTGTCCTTCAGCTTGAACTGTGTGGAGTCGATGAGAAAGGCGCAGTCGACACCGCGCTTGTCGGGACCCTCAATGTGTACTATCTTCATGTTGCGGTTGCGCAGGCTCTCGTCTGCCACAAGGTCGCGCAGCACGTTGATGTTCTCCACCTCCGACAGTCCGATTATCGCTGGTTTTACAGGATGGTTCTCGTGGGTGGTGCCGAGCATCGACAGCACCTTTGCCATGTTCTTTATCTTGCTCTTGTATTTCATGCCGGTCCAGTGGTAGGAGCCGTTGGGCAGATATTGATAGTCATTCTTGCCTGCATCGTGCAGAGTGTCGAAAAGATTCTCCTGGTTGTAGAATGCCACTGCGTAGAGCGCATATTGCTTCTTTTTCTGGGCATTCAGGCTTGTGGCTGAGAATAGCATGAGTGCCATTGCCAAATATAAAACAATCCTTTTCATTGTCTGTTGTTTTTTTGTTGTCGGCTTTGTCCGACCTGTCTGGTTTGTCCGGGCTGTCGTTATGTGGCCGGTAAAAATAAGAAAAGTTAAACCAAATGACTATAGCGCAGATTTCATGGCAAAAAACTATTATGTTCTATGACTGTCGGCTGCACTCGACATTTGGTTTAACCTCTTGATTTACTTAATCTTTATTTTCTGATTTCTTTTTTTTACTGAATGTCCCAGCCAATGGCGCTTGCTCCGAGCACAGCGGCGCTTGCACCGTCGAGGCTGCTTACAAGGAACTTTGCCTTGCCCTTGAATATATTCATTATGTGATTGTCGTATGCTTCCTTTATAGGATTCATAATCAGGTCGCCTGCCTTAACCAGACCGCCGAAGAATACGAAAGCCTCAGGTGATGAGAATGCAGCGAAGTCAGCACATGCCTCACCCAGCATCTTGCCTGTGAACTTGAAAATCTCGTTTGCCACCTCGTCGCCCTTGCCTGCCGCAATCGACACGTCGAGCGATGTGATCTTCTCCGGGTCAAGCTCGCGCAGGAGTGAAGGCTTGTCGGTCTGTGAGAGAATCTCGCGTGCCGTGCGTGCCACACCTGTTGCCGAGCAGTAAGTCTCCAGACATCCCGTGCGCCCGCAGCCACACTGTCTGCCGCCCTCGCGAACCATCGTGACGTGTCCCAGCTCGCCTGCAAAGCCGTCGTGGCCGTAGAGCAGCTGACCGTTTACCACAATGCCGCTGCCCACGCCAGTGCCGAGGGTAATCATGATGAAGTTCTTCATACCGCGTGCCACGCCGTAGGTCATCTCGCCAATTGCTGCTGCGTTGGCGTCGTTGGTCATTGCCACGGGAATGTTGTTGAGTCTCTCGCTGAACATCTGCGCCAGCGGCACTACCGACTTGTTTGCCCAAACCAAGTTTGGCGCATACTCAATGGTGCCGCGGTAGAAGTTTGCGTTTGGCGCACCTATGCCCATAGCCTTGATGGTGTCGATGCCGCCCACCTGGTCGATGATGAGCTGCAATCCCTCCACTGCCGCGTCTACATAGTCCTCAGCGTTCTGATAACCCTGAGTCTTGATTGAGGTGGTGGCTTTTATTTCGCCACGGCTGTCCACGATACCGAATACGGAGTTGGTCCCTCCCAAATCCAAGCCAATTACGTATGGCTTAATTTCCTGTTGTGAATTCATCTGTTATTCTGTTTTCTTTTGTTAGTTCTGATAAATCGGTTACAAAGGTAGACAAAAAAGTCTGAAAAAAGAAAAAATCCCGTAAAAATCTTGCTTTTTTCATATTTTTTATGTACTTTTGCGCCCGTTATGCCATTCAATTTACATATAGACATATTGAATTTCGTGTTCAAGGGACTTTTGATAGGTGTTATTGCATCGGCTCCGATGGGTCCGGTGGGAGTGCTCTGTGTGCAGCGCACTCTGAACAAAGGGCGCTGGTATGGACTGGTGACGGGGGCTGGAGCAGCCGTTAGCGACATCATCTATGCCGCCATCACAGGATTTGGTATGAGTTTTGTGATGGACTTTGTCAATGATGGTCAGAACAAGTTTTATCTTCAGATTATAGGCAGCGTGCTGCTGCTCATCTTCGGTGTCTACACCTATCGCAGCGATCCCACGCGCAACATTCATAAATCGTCGAACTCCAAGGGCTCGCTGCTCCATAACGGAGTGACGGCGTTTTTCGTCACTTTCAGCAATCCGCTGATTATTTTCCTTTTCATGGCAACGTTTGCACAGTTTGCCTTTGTGCTTCCCGACCATTCGTTCGAGATGATTGTGGGCTTCCTGAGTATTGTGGGCGGAGCCATGCTGTGGTGGTTTGGGCTGACGTGGCTCATTGACAAGGTGGGCAGCCGTTTCGACAACAGTGAGTTGAAGATTATCAACCAGATTATTGGGTCGGTGGTGATGATATTTTCGGTCATCATGCTTTTCGGAACAGTAACCAACCTCTACCGTTTTTTCTAATTATATATAATGTGCAATTGATAAAAATAAATATAGAATATGTTTATTGCAGCAAAATTGAGAGAGACAAATATTGCCGAATACCTATTATATATGTGGCAGGTGGAGGACACCATCCGTGCCTTTGGATGTTCGCTGGCACGAATTCAGCGCGAGTATATCGACCGTTTTGACTACACCGACGAGCAGAAGGAAGAGGAGGCCGATTGGTTTGGCAACCTCATACGGATGATGAACAGCGAGGGCAAGCGCGAGAAAGGTCATCTGCAGATCAACGCCGTCACGCTGCAGAAGCTGTGCGAGCTTCACCAGCAGTTGCTCGGCAGCACTAAATACCCATTCTACTCATCAGAATACTATAAGGTGCTGCCATATATCGTGGAGCTGCGCAACCGTGGCGCCAACAAGGAGGAGCACGAGGTGGAGACTTGTTTCAACTCGCTTTATGGCACGATGATGCTGAGGCTCAAAAAAAAGGAGATATCGACAAACACAGCACATGCCGTGAAGGAGATAACCACGCTCATTGGTATGCTCAACGACTATTATATGAAGGACAAACAGGAGCCGTTGGAGTTCTGATGAAATCATCTTCACAACTTTAAGGATAATATTGCTTAATACAGCGACCGTATATCAGGTATATAAAAAAAATATTGTGAATGTGAAAAGGGAGCAACATTTATTGTTGAATAGTAAAAACTGAACGTGTTTGTTGATTATGAAACAAAGAGACCAATCGATAGATTTCATCAAGTTTGTCCTGATAGTGCTGGTGGTGCTGCGGCACATCGCTTTTTTTTGCGACACGTACCCGAGCATAAGATGGAACATTAAGTTTCTGATGCCGGCATTTCTGTTGGTCACGGGGTATCTGGTAAACATAAAGAAGTCAGTAAGGCAATTCAGCCTGTATATGCTAAGGCTG
>JAGAPI010000097.1 GCA_017623335.1 Prevotella sp. | reverse complement strand
ATGCCCACGGCATTGATGAGGAACATGGGTATCAGCATGGGCGCTGTCTTACGTGAGATATATCCCACTTTTCCCGTGTACAGGTTATGCTGCTGAAGTATAACCGACAGCAGTCCGAGCGAGAAAAGGAAAGCTCCTATAAACTTGTTGTCACACACTACATTAACCAAACAGCCGAGTCCAATCATGAATCCGGCTAAAAGTGCTTTTACAATAAATTGCCTGTCCATTTATAATAAGTTGTTTTGCTATTTTCCTTCAGTATATCTTTCAGCAACGACGTCTGCCCTCTCCAAAACCTTCTCCACACGCTCCACAATACTCTCAGGAGCGATGTTGTTCATGCAGGCATAGTCGCCACGGTAACACGGCTTCTGTCCAAACACACTGCACGGACGGCACGGCAGGTCAAGCTGCACGGCATTGTCGGCACTCTGTCCGTAACCCATAAAGCCTGCATAAAGATGGGTCGCTCCCCACACGCTCACCACAGGCACATCCACAAGCGATGCTAAGTGCATATTGGCACTGTCCATGCTCACCATTACATCAAGAAAAGACATTATCACAAGCTCATGGCGCATCGACTCCGCCTGCTGATACACAGCCACACACTGCGGATATTGCCTGCACCACTGAACAAAATATTTACTCTCGTCAGCCCCTCTGCCAAAGAGGAACAGGCGGCACTGCGGATACTGTTTTATCAGCGACTCAATCACCTGTGCCATGAGCCGCGGAGGATATACCTTACCCTGATGAGCAGCAAACGGAGCAATACCTATCCACTGCTCGCCGTCACGCTTAGGAGCAACCGAAGCAGGCAATTCACTTATGCTGCCTCCTTCTGGAAAAATGCTCTTAAAGCATAGCGTCACAGGATAGCCCAGCCTTGCAAACACATCGGCATAATTCTTGAACGATGTGGGCTGCTGCTCCATCCGTTTGTTGCCTGTACTTGTAAGACGCTGCTTGCCCTTGCGGTGCTTGTCGATATGCGCCACTTTATAACGGTCAAGGCTGAAACGCATACGCAGGAACTGTGAGCGCAGCACCCCATGGAGATCGGCTACGGCGGTGAACTGTTTTGCCACCAACCGGCGATAAAGAGCATTCAGCCCTTTAATGCCCCTATATTCTTTCTTCACGTCGGCAGCCATAAACGACACGTTTGGAGCCAGCGACTCGAAAAAGGTGCGCGCAAACGGACTGCTCAACACCGTAATGCGCAAATCGGGATATGCAGTAGCCAACGAATAGACCACAGGCACCATCATTGCCACATCGCCCATTGCCGAAAAACGCATTATCAGTATATGTTCGTGCTTCACTTGTCTACTCGTCAACTTTATTTCTTATATAGCACCGGATTAGTTGACGGATCGTTATACATCTTCATCTGACGGTACACCTTCATATACTTCCTGCCCTGCTCGATGTCTTCAAGCAGTTGGTCGATGGCTGTAGACAAATCCACCTGCTGTTCCAACAGCACAGCCAGTTTGGCGGCGCACTTGTTGCGGTGCTCCTCCGATGCCTCAGTACGGTCAGCCTGCTCCTTCATGTGATAAATCTTAAGGGCAAGTATGCTCAGGCGGTCAACCGCCCACGCGGGGCTCTCGGTGTTGAGACGCGCCTCAGGCAGCACCTTCACATTTGAATAAACATTGCGGAAGTGGCTGTCGATATTCTCCACAAGGTCCGTACGGTCCTGATTGCTGCTGTCGATGCGGCGCTTCAGCTGCAAGGCAGCAAGCGGGTCGATGGCAGGGTCGCGGATAATATCCTCAAGATGCCACTGCACGGTGTCAATCCAGCACTTGGTGTAGAGCTGATGCTCTATACTGTCACGCTTGTAAGGATTGTTTATTGGCGTGTCAATATTGTCGGTGAGATGATAATCGGCTATCGCCTGATTGAAAATCTCATTGGCTCGTTTTGTAAATGTCATAATTTGTTTGTTTTATATTTTGCAAAAGTAGACATTTTTTTCGGATTGTGCAACAAAAAAGAAGAAAAAATGCCGATTGGCGGGTATTATCGCACTGTTTTTGAATTATTTTTTGTAATTTTGCCCTTTGAAATGAAAATAGTTGTTGACGATAAAATACCTTATATCCGCGAGGCGCTTGCAAGTCTCGGCGCTGAGACGGTATATAAAAAAGGCAGCGACATTTGCCGCGACGACGTGGTGGATGCCGACGCCCTGATAGTGCGCACCCGCACCATCTGCAACCGTGAGCTGCTCGAAGGCACCTCCGTGCGCTTCATTGCCACAGCCACAATCGGTTATGACCATATTGACCAGGACTATCTGCGCAAGGCGGGCATACACTGGGTGAGCTGTCCTGGCTGCAACTCCGCCTCGGTGGCGCAGTATGTAGAGTGCAGCCTGCTGTCGCTGCAGCGCGACATGGGCTTGTCCCTGAAAAGCCTTACTTTGGGCATTGTGGGATGCGGTCACGTGGGCAGCAAGGTCAGGGACATGGCTATTAGTCACGGCATGACTGTGCTGGTGAACGACCCTCTTATCAGCAGTGCCGACCATGT
>JAGAPI010000096.1 GCA_017623335.1 Prevotella sp. | reverse complement strand
TGCTAAGCTCGGGGCGCAGCGACATGGCGCTCTGCATGTCGGCAGTCACGGGCACAGGGTCAGTCTGCTCCTGTCCCTCATTCTCGTCGGCAAGTCTCACAGGCGTGCCCGTGTCCAGTCCGCAGAGCTGACAGAGAAGCATTCGCGAGAGGGCAAGTCCGTTGTCAACCTGTATCATGGTCACCTTTGCCTCGTTCACCTTCACCTTTACGCTCAGCCCGTCAGCTTTCGTGGCAAAGCCCTCGCCGATCATCAGCTGCACATCATTGTCCAGTTTCTGCACCAGTTGCAGATAGCTTTCCGCAAGCCGTTTCTTGCTTTGCAGGGCTACAATTTGCCAGTAAGCCTCGTCCACTTCCACAATGACTTCCTGCATCGTGAGGTCGTGCTGCCTTGCCGCCACCTGTTCGGCATAGCGTGTGATGCGGTTGTAGGCGGCTATCTTTCCGCCCATATATACCGGCTGTGTCAGCATCACTCCCACGGCTCCCATATTTCGGGTGTCGGTATGCAGGGCATCCACCAACGAGCAGCCTACGCCGTTGAGCATCCCCGACATGCCTTGCAGTGCGGGTGCCAATGCGGCGATGTCGGTGCCGAGATTGTTCAACTTTCCTTTCTGTTCGTCACTGAGCAGGGAGATTTCCTTGGAAGTGTGCATATAGGCTCCAGTGGCGGAGATACGTGGCAGATATTTGGTAAAAGCTGCCTTGCGCTCATAAATGCGGCTTGCCGTTTGCTGTCCGCCATACGCAGTTCCTTGTTGTTGCTCATGGCGAGGGCGCGGCAGCTGTCGAGCGACAAAGTCACCGGCTCTTGTGCTCTGGCATGTCCGGCAAACAACAGGGAGATAGTTGCAATAATTATTCTGTTCATTACCTTATATATATTAATGTTGTTATTTCCGGCTGCAAAGGTCGGTATTATTTCCCATATAAAAGAAAACAAATAAAGGGACAATTGGTCAAAATAACGGATTGTTCATTAAATTAGGATAGAAATAACGTAAATATAGCACATTTATTGGATTTTTTGCATTATCTTTGCAGAAAAAATTATGAACTTACATACACTTTCAATCGGACAATTCCGCAGAAACGGTATCCGCTCAGGATTCTGTTACCGTGACAGTCTCATTGTGACAGACAGAGTGGAGGATTTGGAGAGATTTCAGTCTCCATGCCGCATCGACGCCATAACAGTGCTTGTGTGCATCAGCGGCGAGGCGGACTGCAGCATCAACTTGAGGCATTACCACATCAGCGGAGACATGCTGCTCGTAAATTTCCCTGAAAACATAATCCAGATACACCATACGGAGAATCTGGAAGCATACGCCGTGCTTATCTCAAGCGATTTCCTAAGCGACCTGCATATAGGTTTTAAGCAGCATTCCGATTTTTATATTGATATACGCCAAAACGCGGCATGCCCTGTACGCCATGACGACATACTGATGCTGAAGCCCTATTACTCGTTGTTATCCAACAATATCCATACGGTTCATTCTGAAACCCACGAGATAATAAAGGGACTGGTGAGTGCTTTCTCCTACACCGTCATCTCATTGATGAGGCAACGGCAGGAGAACAGCGATGACGACACACAGCAGTTTACACGCAACAAACAGCTGTTCAATAAGTTCATGGAACTGGTCAAGGTGCATCATGCTTTCCACCGTGGCGTAAGGTTCTACGCCGACCGGCTGTGTCTCACCCCCAACTATCTTTCCGGCGTAATAAAGGAATACACCGGCAAGACTGTTACGGAGTGGGTGAGCGACTACGTGATACTCGAAGCCAAGATACTGCTGCGCGATTCTGAGATGAGTATTCAGGAAATAGCCTTCAAGCTGCATTTTCCCACCCAGTCGGCCTTCGGAAAATATTTCAAGCAAAAGGTGGGAGTCGGTCCGAAACTGTACCGGGGCGGCGGGGAATGATGACATTTTCAAAAAGCGAGAATGGATGCCTGGGGCAATGAGCACAGTAACATGTTCGATGAAATGGGGAATGTGCGGCAAAGCCGTTGACAGCAGAACCATGTGATTTCTGAAAAGGTCTCAACGTCACACCCCACTACCCTTGTAACGCCGATAAACAAAGGGATTGCGCGGGGTGTGACCTCAGTATGGAGGTCACACCCTATGTGGCACCCAAGGTCACACCCCGGGCATATTTTTCCGGTCAATCCGAATGTATCTCAGGCTATGCCAGACTGTATATCGGGCTGTATGGCGTGCCGACATTTACAATAAGCCCCGACTCCACGAATTTCTTTATCCTGCGCGTGGCTGTGCTGGCACTCAGTTGGGCGTAGTGCTGAAAGTCATACCTCGTCATGGTCTTGTGCCGAGCAAGGTAGTCGCGTATAGCCTGCTCCAGCTCGCCGTCTTTCCATTTCAGTGATCTCACATCGTGGTCGGCGCGCATGAACTTGGCTTTCCTGCTGATTTCAGTCATGAGAGTTTTTGATGGCTGAAAGGTCACACCCTTCACGTCCACGCTCATGGCGTGAATGTCCGTGAGGTCCTCCACCTCTGTCCTGTCGTTCTTCTGTATCTGGAGCGAGAAGCTGCCGAGCCCATCGATGCCTATGGTATAGCCGTCGGCGAGCGACCAGGCGAGCACCTCCGACAGTCCTTGCAGCACTGCCGTGATGGTGCCGGGCGTGAATGTTGTGCGGTCGTGCATAAACTTCAGAAAAGCGTCCTTGCTCATTCTGTTTGCCCCCACTATTCTCAGATGTTGAATCTTCTTGCCGGGGTGTTTGGGGTCGGGAATTTCAAAAATGTCGTATTTCATATCAGAT
>JAGAPI010000095.1 GCA_017623335.1 Prevotella sp. | reverse complement strand
GTCGTTGATTTCCACAGTGAACTGCGGATGGCACCACTCGCCAATGCCCTGAACAGGTATCTGCAGTGTCGTTGTCTGGGGGCGCGGCGACAGATATTCGTTGTTGAATATGTCGGAAACGCTGGCATTGAATTGCCTGCTTATGTCGTGAGTGCGGTATTTGCCGAGAGAATTGTCAGGCTCAGACAGTCCGAGAGAGGCTGCAAGTGCGTCTGCGCTATTTGCCGGCTGTATTTCATACATTGCGGTTGAAGTCGCAGGCTGGGCATTATCTATTACGATGGTCTGTTCCTCATCGCTGTTACCTTCAGTCTCTATAAACTTTCCGTTGCCAATGTGCTGGCGCACCACAATCTTCAGCCGTTGCGCGAAGTTCTGCTTTATCTTCAGCACAATTTTGTCTCCCACCTTATTATATATATAAGAAAGGTATGGGGTGGAAACCGATGCGCTGTCCCAACTGGCTGGAAAGCCTGGTTGGATGACACATTTGCCGTAAAGAGCCTGCGGTTTGATGCCAAACAGACCTTGGATGAGGGTGCGTGCCGATATGCCTATGCAGTCGCCAAAGTCACGGTAGCATTCACCGCGTGCCGCATCATAGTGCGAAATCTGTCCGAAGTTGGCAGGACTCTGTCCTATGTACATCTGATCCATGATGTTTGCCTTCATCATGGCAAATGCCTCTTCGTTGCGTCCAGCCTCATAGAAGGCAAGTGCCGTGTGCATCACCTCGGCTGCCGCCACATTGTTGATACTCCATGAATAGGGCAGCCAATTAGTTGTGGAGATTGTCTGTCCGTAATGGTTACCGTCGGCAGTCACGTCGATGTGCGGGATATTATGGTTTACATAGTCTGTTGCCTTATAGAACTGCTCGCTGCTGCCTGCTCCGCAGTCAATAGGAGTATAAATTGACCACACTGCCGCGCTCTCATGTCTGCGCTTCAGTCCCATACCGTCCTCGTATTCAGCCCAGTGACCTTTGTCCGCCATCCACAAACGGCTGTTCATGGCATTTAGTGTCTTCTCTGCTTCCTTTTTATATTTGCTTCCGTCCTCGCCGATGATTTCAGCAATGCGCGACGCCAGCAGGTTGGCACGATAGTTGTATGCCGACGAGTGAGTGACGGCACCGCCATTATAATAAAGTGCGTCGCTTGCCCAGATGCAGCAATAGGCATCATACAGTCCGTCATCATCAGGGTCGTAGTTGCGCTTTTCCCATGCGAGGTGCAGGGTGAGCGTGTTCCACATCTTGCGCAGATAAGTGGTGTCAGCGTCATACTGGAAATGCCACAGCAGCTCGTCAATATAGTTCAGGTTCATGTCATAGTGGTGCATCTGGTTGTTGCGCTCCGGGTTGCGGCATATATATCCGTTGCTGTACATCTGTGTGCCCCATCGCTTCTCAGCCCTTGCCATGTTCAGTTTCTTGTCCTGTGTGGGGTGAGGGATGGTTGGCTCCACATCTGTCACCTGACTTTTGGCGTATGCGTCGAAATGTTTTATAGCACGGTCGTTCCATCCAAGGACATCGCCGAGGTATCCTGCACGCCAGCCTGCCAAGGGCATACGCCATCCCACACAACCGTGAAGCCATGTCTGTCCGTCCCAATCTCCATCGGCTGCCATCACGAGCGCACCACCAAGTGTGTTGATGTATTTGTCGGGAGTGTTGAATATTATTCTTGATGCAAGTGTCCTGTTGCGTGTCACAGTGGCATCGAAACGTGCCCTTAATGATTCCTGTGTATCAGCGCTTATTGAGTCAAGGTCTATCCCGAAATATGTATTGTCGTTTATATTGAGGGCGAATGATATGGTGCTTAGATTGTCTTCTGTCGGGGATGGCTCAAACACGCCCTTGGGATCAGCTCCAATGTCGCCGTTACGTGACAATTTGGGTTTGAATATATTGCAGACCTTTGCTGTCAGAATAGGAGCAGTATCAAATCCCTTGGCATAAAACTGCCATATACCAGCTTCGCTGTCAACTGTGGCTACCACATCAATCCTAATCTCTCCCCCATTCCACCGTTTGTCCTTCAGCGTGTAGCTCCGTATGCCGTCCTCATAAAAGCAACGGCACCACTCCGCAGAGTCTGTCTGCAGAGTGACGCCATTGGCAGTGATATAAAATCTTATGTTTCTGTGATGTCCTTTTTTAGCTACGGCAAACACAGGGCGGTCGCTTGTCTCTATACGGTAATCGGTATAGCCGCCATAAAGGGCACGTGTGAATCTGTTGGTGCCGTTCTCACACACAAACGCCCTACCTTCGGGATGATATTGCAGTCTGCGTGGAGTGCTTCCGGTTGTGTTGTATGTGTAGGACTCTATATAGTCGCCTATCTTTTTGTTTTGTGCTCCACACGGCATTGTGCCACATGCAAACAACACCAGTACAGCCATTCGTACTGTCCTCATCATACGTCCCATCAGCATGCCTTATCTTGTGGAAATAACTCTCAGCACCTTACCTGCCTTGTTAAACTTCACAATCTGACCAAGGTCGGTGTAAATCCAATCTTCAGCACCTGTTGAGGAGGCAGCTGTACGGTTGGGCTCACCCTTTGCCATACGCACCTCTTCCTTGGTGTATCCCACACCAACTTTGCCTTGCTGTATCCGTGCACGGTGTGCCTTCGGAATATTACTCATGCTTTTGCCGTTACCAAAGAGATAAGGATAAAAGTCTTCTTTCATTCCATCTATGTCGCCGGCAACATTCTCGTTGACAAACGTTACCATTTTTGTGAACACCGCTCCTGACGCAAGGCTCTTCAAGGTAAGTTTGCAATAATTACTGTTGCTTGTAGGCTGTACTTTCTCTATCTTAAAGGAGCTGAGACGCGCTATAGTCACCTTCTTGCCCTCTGCATTCTCCATCTTGGTAAGATATTTTGTATAAACATCCCTGCCAATATATTTTGCATATTGACCGCTTGCTGTTTCGTTGGCGTCAATAAGCTCGAATGAACCGTAGAACGTGAACTTGGTGTTATCCATAATAAACTCGTCATCACGCATGCCGCAGTTGGTCTTACTCATCGCCACATTTTGGAAGAACTCATTGCCTTTCTTGTCGGCTACGATAATCTTAACTGGGAAACTGCGTGAGCCTACACCCACTGCCACCACTTTCACTTCCTCGTTCTTTGGCACGCTCACTTCCTTGAATCCGTCGCCATCCTGCTCTGTGTCCACACGGTAGAGCGTGGCTTTGGTGTAGAGACTTTTGCCTACAAGCAGCGAGCGGGCAATGTCAACATCGCCGAGATATGCCAGTGTGGGCACGCCGAGCTTGCCGTAGCAATAGTCATCGAAAGTGCCGTTGGGTATTTGGTAATAGTATTTCTTGTTGTCGTCCTGACAAAGGAAGTTTATCCGTGAGTGATTGTCATCGGTCTCACTGTGACCCTGATATACCATTATCTTATAGCGCAGGCGGTTGCTGCTCACTTCCTTGTCGGTAGCAGCATCACAAAAAGTGTTTACCACCAT
>JAGAPI010000016.1 GCA_017623335.1 Prevotella sp. | reverse complement strand
GAATTGACGTAGTGGTGCAGACCAGCGGACAGCTGCGCGACCTTGCAGCCTCACGGCTGTTCCTCGTCAACCGTGCCATAGCGATGGCTGCCAATGCCAATGATGATAAATATGAGAACCTCGTAAAGGCTGGTGTAACCGAGTCGGAGCGCCTGCTCGTGGAAAAAGGAATGTCGCCCAAGGAGGCACGCGAGGTAAGTATGTTCCGTGTGTTCGGAGGAGTAAACGGCAACTACGGCACAGGCATTCAGTCGATGGTGACCGCCGGCGACCGCTGGGACAAGGAAAGCCAGATAGCCGAGGTGTACCTCAACAACATGGGTGCCTACTACGGCGACGACAAAAACTGGGAGAGCGTGCGCAAGGATGCCTTCGAGGCTGCCCTCACCCGCACCGACGTAGTGGTGCAGCCGCGCCAGAGCAACACATGGGGCGCACTGAGCCTCGACCATGTATATGAGTTTATGGGCGGAGTGAACCTTGCCGTGCGCAACGTCACGGGCAAAGACCCCGATGCCTATCTTGCCGACTACCGCAACCACCAGAACATGAGAATGCAGGAGGTGAAGGAGGCTATAGGCGTGGAGAGCCGCACCACCATATTCAACCCCGCATACATCCGTGAGAAGATGAAGGGCGGCGCATCGAGCGCAGGCACATTTGCCGAAATCGTGACCAACACCTACGGCTGGAACGTTATGAAGCCAAAGGCTATCGACCAGCACATGTGGAACGAGATATATAATGTGTATGTAAAGGACAAGCACAATCTCGGCACAAAGGAGTTCTTTGAAAAGCAAAGCCCTGCGGCACTTGAGGAGATGACCGCCGTGATGATGGAGACCATACGCAAGGGCATGTGGAAAGCCACTCCGCAGCAGACCGCCGATATAGCACGCCTGCACGTGGAGATGGTAAACAAGCACAAGCCTTCATGTTCGGGATTCGTGTGCGACAACGCCAAGCTGCGCCAGTTTATTGCCTCTAAGACTGATGCCGCCTCGGCACGCGAATATCAGGCAAACGTTGAGAACATCCGTCAGGAGCAGCTCGCCGACGGCAAGAAAAGCACGGTGATGAAGAAAGAGACGCTCAACGATGACAGCAACAAGACCAAGGCTGTGGTGAGCGGCGTGCTCGTGGCTGCAATAGCAATAGTGGCAGTCATTGCCATCGTGGTGTTGATTCGCCGCAGGCGCAAAAGCTTGGACACCTCCTTATAACTCCATAAATTGAAACAACAAAAAAAGAAAAATGGAATATATCGTTCTATTGATAATGTGTCTCACCTGCTTCGGGTTTCTCCTGAAGCAGACCTTCCACGGAGCACGCGCCATCATGGCAATGGCAGTGGTGATGATGTTCTTCACAGCCATGTCGTGGCGCTACGCCATCGAGCAGTCGCGCGCAATGATTGCGGCGTGGCTTGCCGACGGGCAGCTGATGCTTAACATGGCTGTGTTGATGAGCATTGATGTTGCCTTTACGATGTTCTTTTGCATCATGCACGTCAACATAGCCACCAGCGCCCACGTGAGCCGACGCAGCCGCATGACGTTCACCTTCCTCAAATATTTTCCGGGACTGCTCGTCTTTCCCGTGATGTTTGCCACGCTGGTGACGCTGATATTCATGATGCCCGGAGTCGACTTCCAGTGGGTGGCATGGATGCTCGGGGCAGCTGTGGCTGTGGTGATACCGGTTGCAGCGTTCGGGCTGCGCAGCCTTCTGCCCGAGTATGAAATAAGGCTCGAACTGCTCTTTCTCGTGCATGTGCTCACAGGACTCATGGGTATCGTGGCAACGGTCAACGGACGCACGGCAGTGGCAGGTGTCGACAGTACCAATCTCCGCTCACTCGCAGGTGTCATAGCTCTCGTTGCG
>JAGAPI010000094.1 GCA_017623335.1 Prevotella sp. | reverse complement strand
TTTGTGGCGATGCCATTAATGAACATAAATTTTTGGCAATTATTTGCTTTAGCAAACATTATTATTTATGAACATTACTGGTTCATTTCTGACCATTACTGTTCAAAAAGACAAACATCAACAGTTACTAAATTAAAAAATAATAAATATGAAAGAGAAAAAATTTTGCCCCCAACTGTGGGCTGGCGTCGGAATCGACGTAGAAACAGTTGTAGACCGTATCGTTACTAACGGACGCGACATCACCGCCGGCTATGACAACTGGCTTAGGCTTGGCTTTGCCCTTGCCGACGGCAGAGGTGAGGCAGGTCGTGAGATGTATCACAGGCTTAGCGCAATGAACGCCCAGTATAATGAAGAGGAGTGCAACCGCCAGTATGACGCCTGTCTCAGGGACTCGGGACGAGCAGGAGGAGTCACCGTAGCCACTCTTTTCCAGATGGCGAAGGATGCCGGAATCAGCATAGCGAAAGATACCGAAAATGTAGTTTCCGCAAGGTTGGTGGAAATGGTGGAAATGGTGGAAACTGGAATTTTTATTGACAAAATAGCTCACGATGACCTTCCGCCGATAGTGCAGCGGCTTGTGGAATGCTGCGACACCAGACATGAGGCCGACATGATGACTCTCGGAATGCTTGTAGCCGTGTCGGGAGCCATGCCGGGAATATGCGGAGTTTACGACCGCCGCCGCGTTTATGCTCCACTTTATGGCTGCATCGTTGCACCGCCTGCATCGTCGAAGGGCAGGCTTACCGCATGCCTGAAGTTTGTGGAGCCGATACAGTCGGAAATCCGTGCCGCCAACCGCCGCGAAATGTCCGACTATAAGGTGAAGATGGCAGAGTATCAGGCTCTTGGGCGCAAGGCAAATCCCGCCGACCATCCGCAGGAGCCACCCTACCGCTCGCTGTTCATTCCTGCCAACTCATCATCTACTGCCACCTATCAGGCATTAAACGACAACGGGGGCGAGGGACTGACCTTCGAGACCGAGGGCGACGTGATGGCAACCACCATGCGCAGCGACTACGGCGACTATTCCACCGGACTGCGTGCCGCCTTCCACCATGAGCCGATAGTGTACAACCGCCGCAAGGACAATGAGCATGTGGACATTCAGGAACCGCGGTGGGCGGTGCTGCTCACAGGCACTCCGCAACAGGTGGTGAACCTTGTGCCCGATGCCGAGAACGGACTCTTCTCGCGCTTCATCTTCTATATGATTGAGCGCAGGACAGAGTGGCACGACGTGTTCAGCAACGACGACGTGATTATCGACGATGTGATCCGAAATCTTGGCAAGCAGTATCTCCCTGTCTACCATCAGATGAGGGAGAGAAAGCCGTGTCCCGTGGTGTTCCGGCTCACTGCTGCGCAGAAGCGCCGCCTCAACAGTTTTTTCAAGGAACTGCAGTCGGAACAGGCAAATCAGATAGGCGATGACATGGTGGCAAGCGTGCGCCGTCTCGGTCTGGTATGCTTCCGCATTGCCATGATTCTCACAGTGTTGCGCTCAGTGGACGAAGAGGCGGTGAAGTGGGACAGCGTGGAGAATGTGGAGTGCGACGACCGCGACTTCAACACTGCAATGGAAATAGTGAACATCCTCATATCGCACACGGCAATGGTATATGCCACGCTGCTGCACCACGACGAGCCCCGCCAAGAGGACAACCGCATGACTGCCATGAGCGACATACAGCGCAAGGTGTTCGATGCCATGGACGATGAGTTCACCACCAAGGACGTGCTGGCGTATACCCAAAGGTTCAACATGCCGCGCCGCACTGCCGAGAACATGATAGGCATTTTC
>JAGAPI010000093.1 GCA_017623335.1 Prevotella sp. | reverse complement strand
TCGCACTGCACTGTCACCTCACCTGTGATGTGAAACGAAAGCCGGAATGCCTTAGATGCGGATTTCACTATGTCGAGCTTCACCTCAACACAGCCGTCACTCACCTCAGCACCCTCAAGAGCACCGAAGTAAGCACTGTCTAAATTGTAGCGGAGCGATGTCTCGTCGGCCGCCAAATTTCCAAAATCTACATTTAAAGACTCCATACTATAACATTTCAGCGTGCAAAGTTACAAATATTTTTTGATATACGTATATTTTTTTTCAGAAAAATCATTATTGACAAGTTTTTTTTGATTTTATCCAAATAACCAGCACATTAAAAAGGGCAGGCAACTGTCACAGCAACCTACCCTATGATTATTTAAGAGAGAAAATTTTATGCTAACTTAATGAACGGTTCCGCGTCATTTCTTTTTCATTGTGATTTTAATAACTCCGTATTTGCCCTCGTCACCATATTGCTTTATGTCCTTTTCCGCTTTCAGCACTTCCATTTTTTCAATATCATCAGGGATAATGTTGTCCCAAGTCTTATATTCGCTTTCCGACAATTTCTTACCGTCAACAATTATAAGAGGCGTAGAGCCGTTGGCATTAGTAATACGTTGAGCCGTTGTTATCTGCTTCACCTGTTTATCTGCCGGGACATCCAGCTTCGTAACGCTGCCCGTACTGGAGTCGAGCTTGAACGACACCGGCAGCGCGAACTTCACATTCACAGGCTTACCGTTTTGCATGCCGGGAGTCCAATTAGGCATGCCATTTATAATGCGCAATGCCTCGGCATCAAGCTGCGGATGAACAGACTTCACCACTTTAGCATCAGTAATCTCTCCGTTCTTTCTAACAACGAACGTTACAATCACCCGACCTTCAACTTTCTGTTCTTCCATTTCTTTCGGGTATCTTATATTCTTCACGAGATATTTCATCATCTCACCTGTACCTCCCGAAAACTCCGGCATTGTCTCCACTACATCATAAGTTTTTTCACTGCGTGCGGTGTCTGCTGGAGCTGTTTCCGGCATTGCCGCTTCCCCGGTACTTGCTTCCGCTGGCATCGGCACCTCCCTGGCTGGTGTTGCTGGTGTTACCGCCATCACAGCCTGTCCTGTCACCTGCTGCTCCACAGCCTGCATCAACTGTTGCGACTCTGCAACCACCTCGTTCTCTACTTCTGCCACTTCAGGACTTGCAAAAGTCACCACGGCAATGGCTGCCAACGGGAGCACTACTAATGCCTTCATGCTTGCCCAACGGTTTGTCTTCTTTGTCTTCATCATTGTAATACGTTTTTTAAGTGAATCTTTGCTCAAATTATTTGCAATGGCAAACAGGCGGTCGCCCACAGCCTTGCGCACCAGCAGAAGCTGATAGCCCGTGGCATCTATGCCACTGCGGAGCACAGCCTCGTCCGCCTCATACTCGTGTACATCCTGCAGCTCTGCCTTCAGCAGCCATGCTGCGGGATTGAACCACTGCACCACGGTGAGGATATTGCATAGCAGAATATCAACTGAATGCCCTCTCGCCACGTGAGCTTTCTCATGAGTGATTATCGCCCTGCGGTTGTCACGGTAATCGGCTGCGCTTATCACTATATTGCGGAACCAGCTGAACGGTGCAATATCTCCGTCCACCACATATATCCTGACACCGTCATCGTCAACCACCGTGCCTGCCCGCTTCATTATACGGTGTATGCCGGCATACGACAACAGCATGCGGATGAAAAATACCGCAACACCTATTATATATATGAGGACCGCAACATTGATTGCCGAGAAATGAAACTCGGGTCTCTCCTGCTCCACCACCGTCGCCATCATCACAAGCTGGTCTATCGACACGACGCCCTCAACCACAGGTTCGCTGACCGTGACATGCACAAAAGGCAGAACCATCGACACAGCCACCAAGGCAAGTATCACAAAGCGGTTGAACGTGTGCAGAGTGGTGCGGCTCAATAACAGCTTGTAAAATACATAAAACATCACCAGACACAGCGATATTTTTACCGAATATACAATAAACTCTCCCATAGTTTTCAGTGTTTAGTGTTCAGTGTTAATTACCCCTGATTCTTCACTCTTCATTTTCTCCTCCCTCAATCTGCCTGATAAGCTCCTTCAGCTCGTCAACAGAGATTTTCTCCTCGCTCACCAGCGTGGATACAGCGCCGAGATAGGACTTGCCAAACAGTTTGTCGATAACTCCCGTAAGAGAGCGGTTGCGGTATTCCTCACTGCTCACCTTGGCAAAATACTTATAGCAACGCGTGCTTATGGCGCGGTGGGCGAGGAAACCTTTCTCCTCAAGTATGCGCACCAGTGTTGAAAGTGTATTCACATGAGGCTGTGGCTCGTCATACAGAGCCTGCAACTCACGAATCTGCATCTCGCCGTTTGTCCAGATGTGACTCATAATCTCTTCTTCCTTTGCTGTTAATGCCTTCATATCGCTGTCGTTTTTTTGTTCTTATACTGTTATTCTTTGTTTTCTATACCGTTGTTTTTTGTTTTCAACGGCAAAGTAACTAATATTTTTAGTTATAACCAAATTTTTCCAAAGAAAACAACTAAAAACATTAGTTATTTAACTAAAATAATTAGTTAACTATTGAATTTAACTAAAAAAGTGCCGCGAAACAACGCAGCACCACAGGGGAAAACGACTCACATTTTCCGCAACTCTATTCTAAAGGTTGTGCCGACACCCACTTCCGAGCTCTTCACATATATCTTTCCCTTATGATATTCCTCCACGATGCGTTTGGCAAGCGACAGCCCTAACCCCCATCCGCGGCTCTTGGTGGTAAATCCGGGCTTGAACACATTCTTAACATCTTTCTTCTTTATGCCTTTACCGTTGTCGGTAACCTCAATCACAACCATTCGGTCATCCTCGTCCAAAGTAAGCGTTATGCGTCCTTTGCCCTCCATGGCATCCACGGCATTCTTGCAAAGATTCTCTATCACCCACTCAAACAGCGAGGCGTTCATGCTCACCATCACCTCATGCGACGGACACTCACACTTTATCTCCACCTTTTTCGATGTCCGGCGGTCCATATACTCCACTACATTATGCAGCACCACATTCATGCTCGAACTTACAGGCTCAGGCAAAGAGCCAATCTTTGAGAATCGGTCAGCCACCCGCTGCAAACGCTCCACATCGCGGTTCATCTCGGGTATAAGCTCATCATCGGGATAAGTCTCCTTAAGTATCTCCACCCAAGCCATGAGACTGGATATTGGCGTGCCCAACTGATGGGCAGTCTCCTTGCTCAGCCCCACCCACACCTTGTTTTGCTCAGCACGCTTTGAATAGAGCAGCGCCAGAATGGCTATCACGACAAATATCAGCACCACGCCCAACTGTATATAAGGATAGGCGGCAAGGCGCTTCAGAATCAGCGACTCGTCATAACACACATACTGGCAATCATCCGTGCCATCACCGCCAATGTCTATCCTGATGTAATGTCCC
>JAGAPI010000015.1 GCA_017623335.1 Prevotella sp. | reverse complement strand
GCTGCTGCGCCGCTTCGGCATCACCGAGGGCAACCGCCAGTGTCTGCTCCTCGGCATGAAGATAAGTCAGCTGGTGAATCCCTACAAATACACCATCTATCCCGGATTCTACGAGAGCTGCGGCCCCGAGGGCGAGAAGCTAATTGAGTATGTGGAGAAGGAATGGAAAAAGGAGCCGCACAAGGGCGAGCTGCCGCTCAGCATAGTCAGCGAATGCACCGCACACGGCGACAAGGCTGTGGCTGCAATCGAGCGTGCCGCGGCAAAGGTTACGAAAAACGGCGACGAGTTTGCCCGTCTGATGAACGACATGCGCTGCTACCGCGAGTTTGCCTATTCCTTCAAGTATAAGGTATTGGCAGCCGAGCAGACGCTGAACTACAAGTGGAGCGGCGACGTGGATTACCTGAAGAAAACCATCCCACTGCTCCGCAAGAGCGGCGAATACTACGACCGGCTCGTCAGTCTCACCCGCGGCACATACCTCTATGCCAACAGCATGCAGACATCGCAGCGCCGCATTCCAGTGGGAGGCGACGGCGGCAAGATGAAAACGTGGGCTGAGCTGAAAACCGTCTACGACGACGAGCTGGCTGCCCTTGAGGAGAACGTGGAGCGCATGACTAATCCCGACGCCAAGCAGGGCAGCGGAGTGACCAACCCCAAGGCTAAGCCAGCCAAGGTGAGGATTCTCAACGGACTGAAGACCGTCCGTTTGGAGAAGGGCGCGATGCTGTTTGAAGGCAGAGACGAGGCTGTGGACAGCGTCGCCACCGAGCTGGAGGGGCTGGACGCGCTGATAATGAACCGCGACACCACCAGAATCGTGGGCGGCACGGTGGAATTTGAGTGCGACGAGGACGTGAAGATGCTCGTGGGCTTCTTCATCGACGACCAGAACAAATTCGCCTCGCCACCGAAACTCGAGATTGACGCCACGGGCAACGAATACGGGCAGGCGGAGCCGCTCATCAGCAACGCCATAAGCATGAGCAAGATGCCTATGCTCAACATCCACGCCTATCACCTGAAAGCCGGGCGCAACCTGATACGTCTGCCCAAAGGCATAATAATGGTGGCGGGATTCACAAGCACGCCGCTGAAGACGCGCGACGCCGGACTCAACGGAGCCAACAGCGAAGTGGATTGGCTGTTTATGAAGTAAAGAAACAGAAAATATATATTTAGCGATTGTGTTTTTTTTGAACAGTAATGACCGGAAATGAACCAGTAATGTCCATAAATAATAATGTTTGCTAAAGCAAATAATGAAAAAAAATTTTTGATTATTGATGGCATCGCCATAAAATATTATTTCTGGACATTACTGGTTCATTTCCGGTCATTACTGTTCAAAATAAAAACAGCAGAACCGTTACAAAGTGAAAGAATAAACCAAATAACAACAACAACTATGAGAAAAAAAATCATTGCCCTTGCAACAACCTTGCTGATGGTTTTCGGAATGAGCGCCGAAAACTATCCCTACCGCGCAGACTACCTGTTTGTGACCGTGCCCGACCACGCCGACTGGCTCTACAACACAGGCGAGAACGCGAAGATTGACATTCAGTTCTACAAATACGGCATCCCCCGCGACGGAGAGCTGAAATATGAGATTGCTCCCGACATGCTCGAAGCCACGGAGCGCGGACAGACACAGTTGAAGGGCGGCAGAGCCACAATAAATATAGGTACGCGCGCGAAGCCGGGATTCACCGACCTGAGACTGACGGCAAAAGTTGACGGAAAGGCGTATACGCACCACATAAAGGTGGGCTTCTCGGTAGACAAGATTCTGCCGTGGACAAAGGAGCCCAAGGACTTCATGGAGTTCTGGCAGAAGAATGTAAACGAGGTGAGGAAGCGCCCCGTGAAGTACACCGCCGAGGAGGCACCCGAGTACACCACCGACAAGATGACCTGCCGGCTGGTGAAGGTCGATGTTGACGGGCAGCACTCGGTCTACGCCTATCTGTTCATCCCCCGCAATGCCGCCAAAGGCAGCTGCCCCGCCGTGCTCTGCCCTCCAGGCGCAGGCATCAAGACCATCAAGGAGCCGCTGCGCCACCGCTACTACGGCGAAGGCGGCTGCATAAGGATGGAAATGGAGATTCACGGCATAGATCCCCGTTTGCCCGACGCTACTTTCAGGGAAATCAGTTCTGCCTTCAACGACCGCAACGGCGGCTACATAGCCAACGGCATGGACAACCGCGACCGCAGCTACATGAAGCACGTATATCTGGCGCTGGTGCGCTGTCTCGACGTGATGACCTCGCTCGGCGAGTGGGACGGCAAGAACCTCGCGGTGCAGGGAGGCAGCCAGGGCGGCGC
>JAGAPI010000092.1 GCA_017623335.1 Prevotella sp. | reverse complement strand
ATAGTTGTAGAAGAATTGCAGCGGGCATCGCTGGTATTTGTTTATTGCCGACGGTGTGAGCAGCGGACTCACCTCCACATTTGCCCCAACCGTTCTCGGGTCGCGCTCCGGATGTTTTGACAGGTCAAAGCGGTTGGTGAGAACCTGCATCACCTCGGGAGTCTTTTCTATTTCCTTTGCACATCGTCTCGTTGCCGACAGTCCTGCCTTGAGTCCGTACAGCTCTATCTTGTGGCGGCTCTCTACCTGCATCTGCAGCATGAATCGGCTCATCTCGCCGGTGTTTGTCTCGTCGGCGGTGCTGTTGTAGATTATTGTCACATCCTTTGCACGCTGCAGCAGACGGTAGAAGTAGTAGGCATAGATTGCCACCTTGTGGTCGATGGTGGTCAGTTCGTAAGCTTTGCGTATGGAGTAGGGGATGAATGAGGTGTTGTTCACTCCTTTTGGCATATATCCCTCGTTGCAGCTCAGCAGCAGCACATGATCGAAGTCGAGGTTGCGCGTTTCCAACATTCCCATCACCTGCAGGCCTTCTGCCGGCTCACCGTGAAACGGTATGCTGGTGGTGTCGGTAAGCTGGAATATCAACCTTTGCATGGTGACAATGTCCACGTCGAGGTCACCCGATTCGCATAGCGATGACAGACGGTTGAGCAGGGTGTAGGTACGGAAGAGTGCCTCTTGAAACAGCGGGTCTGTCTCAGTGTGGAGTGTTGAGTGTTGAGTGTTGAGTGAGGTGTTGCGGGCAATGATTTTCATCAGCCGCATAAGCCAGCGAACCATTTCCAGGGGGGCGGTGTGGAGTGTTGAGTGTTCGGTGTGGAGACCGCAGAACAGTTCCTTGGTGCCGTCGTCAACCGC
Source organism: Prevotella sp. (assembly GCA_017623335.1). Next base: position 4,983 of record JAGAPI010000092.1, on the reverse strand, counting down.
CAGCTGGTCCGGCAGCGGATAATATACCTTTGTTTCAAGATTGATTGCCTTAAACACCTCACTGCTTTTAGGAGAGATGTAACGCATATATGGATGCGTCAGCACGGCGTTGACAAACTTCAGGCGGTAGCGTCCGTTCTGCACCGAGTAGCCTGTGGTCTGCAGTTCAAGCAACACCTTGAGCAGTGAGTTCAGCGGCGACTGGTTGAGCGGATAACCCGTGGTAATGTTCACCTTGCTCACCTCTTCGGGCAGACAGTGGATTATGGTTGGCAGCAGTTGCTCGTTGCACATCACTATGGCTGTGCGCCTGCCGTGAGCGTAGCGGTTGTCTTCCTTCAGCCATTGCGCTATGTATCGTGCCTGCATGTCTTCTGTACTTGAGGCAATGAAGCGTATCTTCTTGTCTTTATTGAAGTTATTATATATTCTTTCATCTTTTACGTCAAGCTCGTTGGGATAATGCTGCAGGTATTGTGCGATGTAGTGCCCGGCTTCGTGGGTGGGAAATGAAGAATGAAGAGTGAATAATGAAGAATCTTTGTGTGGCATATAGTAGTCATCGAAATCCCAGTAGAAGTGCGTCTTGCGGCTCTTTTTCAGAATGTCGAACAGACGTTGCTCCACCTTTTGCAGCAGGTTGAATCCCACGAATATGTAGCGGTCGTAATGGAAGTCGATGCCGGTGTTCTCGGTCACCTTGCGGTAGAGTGCGCCCTCGTATGCCAGTCCTTGCTTTTCAAGGTAATCATTGTATTCGTGGTAAATCTCGGCAAAATGGCTCCAAAGATTCAGAAAACGGCGTTTCAGTTCCGAGTTGTGTTCCTCGCTGAAGTTGCTGAAAAACTGTTTCAGTGCCTCGGTCTGCTCTTCGGTGAGATACGAGATGTCGTCAAGCTCGTGAATATCCCTCACGTTGGCAAACACCTTGTCGGCATCTGCCATGTTCTTGTCGATATCGTCGAAGTCGCTCAGCATCAGTTGTCCCCAGCCGAAGAAATGGTCGAGAGTCTCGCTGGTGCCGGTGCATTTCACAAAACACTTGTGCAGGTCGCTGATAAGTTTCAGCTGGTCGCCCACAACGAGCTGACTGTGACGCCTGAACAAATCGCTGATTGTCAGGTAGGCGGGACTCCACAGCGGACGTCCAGCCTCACGTGCCAAGTGCTCATTGATAAACAGTGACGCACGCTTGTTTGGAAACACCAGTGCCGTGCGCGACAGGTCGGTGCCGAACTTCTCGATTATATCTTTTGCTACGTATTCTAAAAATGAAGAATGAAGACTGCGAAGCTGATGAGCTTGCGAACTAATGAAAAATGAAGAATCTTTCGTTCTTCCATTCAAACTTTTTTCTTTCTCTTCTTCTTTTTTACCATAAAACTTTTCTCGCTCAGCGCTGCCAATAAATTCTTCATTCTTCATTCTACATTCTTCATTTAAAATTACACACTCAACACTTCATTAGCGTACACATACCACAGGTAGCCCTTCACATTATCATACCCCATTTCTTTCAGCAGTGTCATGTATTCCTTTACCTGGGCGTGATGCTCTTCCTTTGGCTTGCCAAACTTGAAGTCCACCACGATGGTCTGCTTGCCGTCGGTCATCACACGGTCGGGACGGCGGTCAATGAGCTTTTGCTCCCTGTCATCCCATTTCAGTATGGTGCATTCGTTGAGCAATGTCCACTTGGGTGCAAACCATTCTGCAATCTTCGGGTCGCTGAGACGTTTTCGCATCAGTGCCGTGAGCCTCTCGTTGGTAACGTCATCGTCGTAGAGCACTCCGTCGTTCTGCATCTGTGCCAATACACCGTCAATGTCGTTTGTGGTGCGTATGGTTGAGAAAATCTCGTGCAGTATGCTTCCTGTCTTGAGATAGCTCATCACCTCTTCCTCATCCTCGCCGCCGTTCTCTATGAACTTTATGCTGGCATTGCTCTGACGGAAGTTGGCTTTTGTCTCGTGGCTTGCCATTTCCACAGTCAGCGGCTGGCTGTGTTGCAGCAGCACGTTGTCGGTGGTCTTCGCGCTCGTCTTTTGTTTTATGTACAGTTCGCCGAATGTGAAGTCGGTGGCGGTGGAGCCCTGTTCCGGCGTTATCTTGTTCACGTGCTCATTGCCCGTTTGCGCTTCGCTTTGTGATATTATCTGCTCCATGCAGGTCTCTATCAGCTTCGACCTGTAGTTGTCGCTTTGTCCTCTCTTTCCTATTACAAACAGGTTGGCGGAGGCACGTGTGAATGCCACGTACAGCAGGTTGAGGTTGTCCACAGTGTTTTGGAAGTGCTCCTGCTCGTAGTCATCTTCGTAGATTGTTCCGCGCATCTGTCCCGAGTAGTTGTTTACCGGCACAAGCGGCAGCTCATTGTATGGCTCCTCCTGTGGAGTACACCACAGAGTGTCGCCGCCTATTTCCAGCTGCCAGTCACAGTAGGGTATTATCACGTTGTCGTATTCCAGTCCCTTGCTGGCGTGTATGCTGAGTATCCGCACCCCCTCCACGTCGTTGCTCTTTATTGTCTTTGTCGACAGACGGCTGTCCCACTCCTGCAGGAATTTGTTTATATCGTTTGCCTTGTCGTTTGCGAATTTCGACAGATGGTCGTAGAATGTGCTGAGATATGCGCTCTGGTTTGTCAGTGTCTTAAGTGAGAACAGGTCGAACACCTTTTCTGCCAGTTCGTGCAACGGCAGTGTAGCCAGGGTGTCAATATTTTCTGTAAATCCTTGCGGCAGCAGTTGTGCCTTGTCGGTGGTGCTCAGTTGCAGCTCGCCGTCGCTTATCGTTGTGTCGCCTTTCACATGTTTTACATACAGGCTTGTGAGTGCTGCCATGCTTATATTGTCGCTGCGGTCAGCAACCACACGCATGGCGTTGATGATGACGCCCACAGCCACTGACGACTTCAACTGGAATGCCTCATCGCTTACTATGTTTACGTTCTTGTGCCTGTCGAGAAAATAACTTGCGATGGAGGGGATGTATTTGTTTTGGCGCACAAGCAGTGCAATGTCCGACAGCTTCACGCCCTTCTCAATGAGCATGTCTATGGTACTGGCAATTTCTTCCAGCACGGCATTGGCGTAACCGCCTTCTTCGTCTTTGTCCAACAGCTTTATGCTCACCAGTCCGCGCCGCTCTGTTTTGTGCGGCGGTATCTGCTGCACCACATCGGCGTATGCCTGACGCAGCTGTGCGGCAAATGCGGGATGCTCATTTCTCATTTGTCCCGTCATTATGTCTGTGGCAGTGGTGAAGAAAGCGTTGTTGAACGCTATCACATTGTGTTCCGAGCGGTAGTTTGTCTCCAATGGCTTTATCTCCACAGCATCCTCATGATGTGGAAATTCCTGCTCTATGTTGTTCAGCAAGCGCCAGTCGCCCGAGCGCCAGCGGTATATGCTCTGCTTCACGTCGCCCACAATCAAGTTGCCGCTCTCTTCCTGGCTCATGCACTCCAACAGCAGTGTGCGGAAGTTCTGCCATTGTATGGTGCTTGTGTCCTGAAACTCGTCAATCATGATGTGCGACAGTCGGGTTCCTATTTTCTCAAACACAAATGGCGAGTCGCTGTCGCCTATCAGCGACTGCAGCAACTGCTGTGTGTCGCTGAGCAGAAAACGGTTGGCTCCCTCGTTTAGTTCTCTTATGCTGCGCTCTATGCGGTCAAGCAGCCGCAGCTGTGTCATTAGTTTGGTTGTGAGCCTCGCGCTCGCGTACCTTTTATATAATATAGGATAGCTCTGCAGCAGCGATGCCTGTAGCGGCTGAAGTTGTTCCGTTGCTGTCTGCACCCATTCTGGGTGTTTCTTTGCGTTGGCAGCGGTAAACCATTTTTCGGGTTTGTCAAGAGCGTTCATAAAGCTTGCGCCAAACAGGTCGGATTGCAGGTCGTTGCGTCTTATCTTAACGAAGGCACTGGCTGGTCCCGATGTGTTTCTCGACAAGTCGTTCATCGTCAAGCCGTTGTTGTCCAATATCTCAAAAAAACGGTCGGCATAACCGGCTATTTGCTTCCGCGCTTCCTCGGCAAGGGCGTGCATGGCTTTCTCATATTTGTCTGCCTGTCCCGGTGAGTTGAGAAACTCCTTCAGCCGTCCGCTCTCCCGTTTGTAGTATTCCTTGAATATATTCAGACCGAAACTCTTTATCTGTCCGATTACGTTCCATGTCTTGTCGTCCTCTATGTTGCTTTTTATGAACTTCATAATCCAGCCCAGCACCTCGTTGGTGGTGTCGAGCTTCTCTATCATGTTGTCCACAGCCTCCTCTTCTATCTGCTTGTCGTTAAGCTCTATGCGGAGGTTTGGGGTGAGGTCGAGCTCACGGGCGAGGTTACGCAGCACCGACTGGAAGAATGAGTCGATTGTCTCTATGCGGAAGTCGTTGTAATGGTGGAGCAGCAGGGTCAGCGCGATGCCTGCCTGTAGCGAAGCCTGCTCGCGGCTGATTTCCAGTTCGCTGCATATTTTCTGAATATACGAATCTGAGTCGGGCAACTGTTTCCAGATGCCATACAGCTGACTGAGTATTCGCATCTTCATCTCCTCCGTAGCCTTGTTGGTGAATGTCACCGCCAGAATGTTGCGGTAACAATATGGGTTCTTTATCAGCAGTTTGATGTATTCCACTGCTAATGTAAAGGTCTTACCGCTGCCGGCGCTCGCCTTGTAGACGGTCAGGGGATATTCTTCATTGACTTCGTCGAACTTACGTTTCTTCATTTTCTACCAGTTTTCCTTCCGATTCCAGCGCATGCCACACGCTGTATCTCACTTCAGGAGTCTTCTGCTCCATTGCCTCAAACAGCTCGCGCATGTCAGTGCGCTGGCTTGCGTGTTCATATTTACATAGCTTCACCTGTTTCTTGTATCCGTGCAGTGCGGCCTATTCCGCAAGGTCCCTCTCCTTCACCATGCACAGTGGACGGAGTATGGTGATTGGCATCTTTCGCATTTTCATTTTCGCAGGCCT
>JAGAPI010000091.1 GCA_017623335.1 Prevotella sp. | reverse complement strand
GTACGCTTTGTAAGCGAAATACGTCTCTAAATCGGCGATTCCGGTCTCTAAATCGCCGATTGGCGCTCGTAAATCGGCGATTTACGGGCATGAATCGCTGATTCATAATTTTGTTTTCGGGGGCACTTGGGGGCACTTGGGGGCACTTGGGCAAGTGTTTTTCATAAATTCTCCTACGCGCGGGCGGGAAGGTTTACAGACGTTCCTGCCCGCCTGCGCGCGTAAGAGTTTTAAAACTGGCTGCCCAAGTGCCCCCCGAGGAAGTCAATCTTTATTCTTGTTTTTTCTGGTTTTACGTCAGGTACGTCAAGCAATTTTAGCATATACTCGCGCGGGCGGGCAGGAACGTTCGCATTCTCTCGCCCGCCCGCGCATGAGTTTATATGAAAACCGCCTGACGTACTTGCCGTACCTGACGTAATGTCACGCGCAAAATGTGCGATGCCGTGATTCTCTAATGCCCGAAAATCCAATAAATGTTAATGACTGCAAACTTTTATGCTCTTTCCTTCGCCATTTCGATAAAAAAGTGTACCTTTGCACCCGATTTCGGAAAGTCAGTGCTTAGGGGCTGACGGAATAGAGCAAGGAAGATTGGCAGAGTGATCGAATGCGCTGGACTCGAAATCCGGTATACCCCTTTCGGGTATCGGGGGTTTGAATCCCTCATCTTCCGCATAGAGAACAAATGCAGGTGAAGAGAATCTCTTCACCTGTTTTAGTAGTTACACCCGTGTAATAATTCAATGTGCAATCATGCAGATAAAAGTTACTTACCGCCGTACCTCGCGGCTCTCCATGCGCGTGTCGAAGACAGGCGACCTGCTTGTGTCGGCACCATACCATGTGCCAGAATCGGAAGTGGAGCAGTTTATCCGCAACAATGAGCTGTGGATAGTGAAGGCACTGGCGGCGAGAAAATCGCGTGAGGCGGCACGGCAGCAGTTTTATGACAGGCTGCCGCTTGCAGCCGCTTCTGAGCGCCGGCAGGCAGTTGAGCGGCTTGCGGCTATTGTTGAGCCGCTGATAGAACGGTATGCGCAGCTGATGAAGGTTGCACCAAGTGGCGTGCAGTACAAGAAGATGATTTCCAAGTGGGGCAGTTGCGACACCACCGCCCGGAAGCTCACCTTCAGCCTCTATCTGCTGTTGTTGCCGCTCCACTGCATCGAGCATGTCGTGGTGCATGAGCTTGCACACCTCATAGTTCCCAATCACGGGGCAAGGTTCTATGCCGTGATGGACAGATTTTTCCCTAAATGGCGTGAAGCCCGCCGCGAAACTGCGCAATGCTGTCAGGAAAACACGTAGCGATGGTGACATAATGGCATTAATTCCGTCAAAGTGTCTGATTTTCAGTGAATAATATTCTTTGGAATGGTGTTTGTGATAATATGTGGCAGAAACAAAATTAAAGACAAGGAGACAAAATTATGACAAACATGAATCAGCAGACAGACAACAACAACCGTCAGAATCTTGACCGCTTTGCCATCAATCTGGTAGGCAAGGCACAGGCGGGAAAGCTCGACCCCGTGGTGGGGCGTGACGATGAGATACGCCGTGTGCTCCAGATTCTGAGCAGGCGCACAAAAAATAATCCTATACTTATAGGTGAGCCGGGAACGGGAAAGACCGCCATCGTGGAGGGACTGGCAGGACGTATTGTGCGCGGCGACGTGCCCGAGAATCTGAAGGACAAGCAGCTTTATTCGCTCGACATGGGCGCCCTCGTTGCCGGTGCCAAGTATAAGGGTGAGTTTGAGGAGCGTCTGAAGGGCGTCATCAATGAAGTGGTGCAGAGCGACGGCAGGATAATCCTGTTTATCGACGAGATACACACGCTTGTGGGTGCCGGAGGAGGCGACGGAGCCATGGATGCCGCAAACATCTTGAAGCCTGCCCTTGCCCGTGGTGAGCTGCGCGCCATAGGAGCCACCACGCTCGACGAGTATCAGAAGTATTTTGAGAAAGACAAGGCTCTGGAGCGGCGTTTCCAGACCGTGACCGTGGACGAGCCCGATGAGCTGAGCGCAATATCCATTCTGCGCGGACTGAAAGAGCGTTATGAGAACCACCACAAGGTGAGGATTCAGGACGATGCCTGTATTGCCGCCGTGCAGTTGTCGGAGCGATATATCAGCGACCGCTTCCTGCCCGACAAGGCTATCGACCTGATGGACGAGGCAGCCGCAAAACTGCGTATGGAGCACGACTCAGTGCCCGAGGAGCTTGACGAGATAAGCCGCCGTCTGAAGCAGCTCGAAATAGAGCGCGAGGCGATAAAGCGTGAGAACGACAAGCCCAAGATTGCCCAGCTGGACAGTGACATCGCTGACTTGAAGAAGCGTGAGCGCGAGTATCGTCAGAAGTGGGAGGGTGAGCGTGCGCTGATAAACAAGATACAGTATGACAAGCAGCAGATGGAACAGCTGAAGTTTGAGGCAGACCGTGCCGAGCGCGAGGGCAACTACGAGCGTGTGGCCGAGATACGCTATGGCAAGTTGAAGGACCTGGAGCGCGACATAGAGCAGGTTACGGCACAGCTGCGCAGCGCGCAGGGACCCGAGGCGATGGTGCGCGAGGAGGTGACCGCCGACGACATAGCCGAGGTGGTGAGCCGCTGGACGGGAATACCTGTAAACCGTATGATGCAGAGCGAGAGAGAAAAACTGCTGCATCTGGAAGAGGAACTCCACCTTAGGGTGATAGGGCAGGACGAGGCTATAAACGCCGTGAGCGATGCCGTGCGCCGCTCGCGTGCAGGCTTGCAGGACCCCAAGCGTCCTATCGCATCGTTCATCTTCCTCGGTACCACGGGTGTGGGTAAGACCGAGCTTGCAAAGGCACTTGCCGAGTATCTGTTCAACGACGAGACGATGATGACACGTATCGACATGAGCGAGTATCAGGAGAAGTACAGCGTGAGCCGTCTCATTGGAGCGCCTCCGGGATATGTGGGCTACGACGAGGGTGGACAGCTGACCGAGGCAGTAAGGCGCAAGCCATACTCTGTAGTGCTGTTCGACGAGATTGAGAAGGCTCACCCCGATGTGTTCAACATACTGCTGCAGGTGCTTGACGACGGACGTCTGACCGACAACAAGGGGCGTACTGCAAATTTCAAGAACACCATCATCATCATGACCAGCAACCTCCGTCAGGAGCAGCTGCGCCAGGTGATGCGCCCGGAGTTTCTCAACCGTATCGACGAGACCATCACCTTCACGCCGCTCGACAAGAAGGAGATAGCCGAGATTGTGAGACTGCAGATGAACAAGGTGCGCGCCATGCTGCTGCCGCAGGGCATAGAACTTGCCGTGACCGATGCCGCAATAGAGCAGCTCGCCACCGACGGCTATGACCCTGACTTCGGAGCACGGCCGGTGAAGAGAGCCATACAGCACTTGGTGCTCAACGATCTGAGCCGTAAGATTCTTGCCGACGAGGTGGACCGCACAAAGCCCATCACCGTGGATGCAAAGGACGGAGTGCTGTGGTTTAGGAATTAAATGAAGAATGAAGAGTGAAGAATGAAGAATCAGGGCTGCGCGTTGTATTGTTCGTCTATACATACGGCTAAAAATTCTTCATTCTTCACTCATCATTCTTCATTTTTTTCAAAAAAACATAATATTTCACTGATTTAACAAACTTTATGTGGGAGAGTTTCTTTTTTCTCACATAAAGTTTGTAACTTTGTACGGTGTTTTGTGGAGCGCGCAGCGTTTCCTGCATTAATTAAATCAGAAATAATAATAAAAAATATTTTGAATACGGTTATGAAGAAACAGATTGTGTTTGGAGCAGCATTATGCGTTGCAATGGCATTTGTAAGTTGTAAATCAAGTGAGAGCGCCTATAAGAAGGCATACGAGAAGGCTAAGGCACAGGAGGCTGTGCAGCAGGCTCCCGTGGTGGAGGAGACTCCTGTTGTGGCTCCGCTCCAGCAGGCTCCAGTTAACGAGACAAAGGTTGTGGACAACGGCGACAATGTGCCTGTTCGTCAGGAGAGTGTGGCTGTGGTCAGCGGCAGCGGACTGAAGAACTTCAGCGTGGTGGTTGGCTCGTTTGGTTTGCTCAGCAATGCAGAGGGTCTGCAGCAGCGCCTGAAGGACAGCGGTTACGATGCGCAGATTGTGAAGAACAACGACCGCAACATGTACCGCGTGGTGGCTTCAACATTTGCCGACAAGGCTTCGGCTGTTCAGAGCCGTGACGCTCTGCGCTCACTGTATCCGGACGCATGGCTGCTCAGCGGCAAATAATAGTAAGTCTGAAAGGTGTGTATTATACCCGCCAATGAGGATATTGTCAATAGACTACGGTAAGAAACGTACAGGTATAGCAGTGACTGACCCTCTGCAGATTGTTGCAGGAGGGTTGGTCACTGTTGCCACACATACGCTGTTCGACTTTCTCAAGGACTATGTCAGCCGTGAGCAGGTGGAGCGGATAGTGATAGGCAAGCCCATGCAGCCAAACGGGCAGCCAAGCGAGAATTTCCAGAGGGTGGAGCAGTTTGTAAACCGCTGGCGCAAGGCTATGCCTGAGATACCGATAGAATACTACGACGAACGGTTCACCTCGGTGCTTGCCCATCAGGCAATGATTGACGGCGGACTGAGGAAAAAGGCGCGTCAGGACAAGGCGCTGGTCGATGAGATAAGCGCCACCATTATCCTGCAGGACTATATGAGGTCGCGTGGTATTTGATGTATGGGATGTGTGTGCGGCATTACTAATTAATAAATACAAAATAAAAAATGATATTACCCATTTACACATACGGACAGCCGGTTTTGAGAAAGGTTGCCCAAAACATTACTAAAGATTACCCGCAGTTGCAGCAGCTCATTGCCGACATGTGGGAAACGCTTGCCGACAGCGAAGGCATAGGACTCGCGGCACCGCAGATTGGCAAGGACATACGGCTGGTGGTGATCGATCTCGATGTGCTGAAGGATGACATGCCTGAGTATGACGGCTTCCGCAAGGTGTTCATCAACGCTGAGATATTGGAGCGTGACGATGAGGAGACGATAACCACTGAGGAAGGATGTCTCAGTCTGCCGGGCATACATGAGAAGGTGACGCGCCCGACGCGTATTCACGTGAAATATGAGGACGAGAACTTTGAACCCCACGATGAGTGGGTGGACGGCTATCTGGCTGTGGTGATGCAGCACGAGTTTGACCATCTCGACGGCAAGATGTTCATCGACCGCATCTCGCCTCTGCGCAAGACACTGATAAAGAACAAGCTGAAGTCGCTGCTGCAGGGACGGTTCCGCTGTGCATACAAGACAAAGCTGCCGCCGGTAAAGAGATAAAGGGCATAGGGTAGGGCGATGCCCTACTTGATTTTTATTTATGGAGAAGTACTTTTAAGGTAAAAAAGAATGTTCAGGAGAATAACAGCATTAATAATCCTTATGGTTTCGGCGGTGGCTGCCTTTGCGCAGTTCAACACCGACAGGCTGATACAGATAGGGCGCTCTGCGCTCTATTATGAGGATTATGTGCTGTCAATACAGTACTTCAATCAGGCTATCAATGCCAAGCCGTATCTTTATGAGCCGTGGTATTTCCGTGCCATAGGCAAATATTATCTCGATGACTTTGCCGGAGCGGAAGCTGACTGCACAGAGGCAATGAACCGCAACCCGTATGTTGTGGGAGTGTATGAACTGCGCGGACTGGCGCGC
>JAGAPI010000014.1 GCA_017623335.1 Prevotella sp. | reverse complement strand
GCTGAACACGTGGTGCTGCTCGAATACGGCGCGTTGTTTCTCCAGGCAGTCGGCCGAGGCGTGGCAGCTGTCGGGCAGTTGTGCCAAGTCCTTCAGCCGGTGGGCGTTCTCCTTCTGGTGGATGTTCACGTTCACGTAGGTGCGTTCGGCTATCTGGAGGGCATTGTCCAGCTCGAATCCATGGCGGCAGGCCACGGCCAGTCCGGCGATAAGTTGGTACAGGTCGGCCGATCCGTCGGGCGAGCGCATCTCTACCGTCTGCTTGTGCGATGTGTCGTAGACTGTGGCTTTCTCCAGCGGATTGGCGGCCGCGCACATGTCGGTCTTTGCCGACCATCCCAACGGCACTCTCACCAGCACCGAGCGGTTGCGGTCGCCCCAGCAGATGTTTGTGGGTGCCTCCTGATGTGGCACAAGGCGGAAATACGATATTGGGTTGGTGTTGCCGAAGGCTGTTATTGCCGGTGCAAGCTCCATCATGCCTGCAATGGCGTGCCGGGCTGTGGCTGACAGCATGCCGTTTTCAGTCATCATGTTTTTGCCGTCCTTCATCATTCTCATGTGGATGTGCAGTCCCGACCCGGCTTTGCCGGTGGTGATTTTCGGGGCAAACGTTATGTCGTAGCCGTTTTGATAAGCTAAGTTGCGGATTATCCATTTTGCTATCATCAGCTGGTCGGCGGCATCCTCGGCATTCACAGGCAGGAACTCAATCTCATTCTGCTCGTAAATCATGTTGTCGAGCGTGAAGTTGCCCACCTCCGAGTGTCCGTACTTTATGCGTCCGCCAGCCTGTGCGATGTAAGCCATGCACTTGGTGCGGAAGTCGTTGAACTTGGCATAGGGCGCCGACTCATGATAGCCTTTCTGGTCGGTGGCAGGAAATTCTCCGCCGTCAACGTCAATTACATAATACTCCAGCTCGCCCATAGCCTGGAAGTCCATGCCTGTGACCTCTTTAAATGCCTTGCATGCCTTATGCAGGGTGTATTCGGGCGCGCTCTCCAGCGGCTCTCCGTCCTTATTGAAGTAAGAGCACAGCATGGTGAGCGTGGGAATCTCGGCAAAGGGGTCGAGGAATGCTGTGCGGAATCTTGGAAGCACATACAGGTCACTGCTGCCAGCCTCAATGAAGCTGAACAGGCTTGAGCCGTCGACCCGCTCGCCGCAGGTGAGTATCGACTCCAGATATTCCAGGTCGTTGATTGCAAAGTTGAGGGTTTTCAGTCTGCCGTCGCCGGCTGGATACATGAAGTTCACCATACGTATTCCGTTCTCGCTGATATAGCGTATGATGTCCTCTTTTGTAAATTCGTCACTTGTCTTGCCCAAATATGCCACTATGCAGTTTGGGTTCAGTTCGATAGCTTTGTTCATATTTACAGTTTGTTTAGGTTTGTTTTTATTCGTTGTCCGGCAAAAGTACAAATAAAAAGTCAATCCCCATAACTTTTTGCGATGAAAAAACTGATTTTAATATTTTTTATCTAATTAAGATTTTCTCGTAACTACTCTGAATCAGCGATTGGCGTTGCTATTTCGGCGATTTAGAACTCCAAATCGCCGATTTAGAAGCGCCAATCGCTGATTAATGATTTTATGATAATATGCAAAAAGTAAATTACATAAAATTGATACCTCTTCTTAGATATTATGATTTCTATCCATTACTTCTATGGTAATATAACATAGCTTCGTGAGGGTGTGTTTTTCTTTCACTAATTTGTGTAATCCGTGCCTTAAAGGTAGTAGAGGATTGGTTTTGACACACCTTCACGAAGCCATAATTAAGCCTGATAAAGTAATCACTGTTTATTTATAAAGGAACCGCTTGATGCTCTTTTTAGGCGTCTTTTCAAATTCCTCTTTCATAAGCTCTATCTCACTTATCTTGCTGTAGGCAGGCATTTCCTGATTCAGTACGATGCGGTTTGCCTCCATCATGTTCTTCACCTCGGTGTCGCTGAGGTGACGGTTGGTAATCTCATCGTAGTCGGGATATATGAGAGCCACGAGCTTGGCATCGCGCTGCACCACAACGCTCTCAACAACAAGGTCCATGGAGTTTATCTTGTCTTCAATCTCCTCAGGATAGATGTTCTGCCCGTTAGCGCTCAGCAGCATGTTTTTGCTGCGTCCCTTTATGAACACGTTGCCCTCGGCGTCCATCGTTCCAAGGTCGCCTGTGTGATACCATCCGTCCTTGTCGATGGTCTGTGCCGTAGCCTCGGGATTCTTGTAATAGCCGAGCATGACGTTGAGACCACGGGCGAGAATCTCACCAGGAACGTTGGCTGGATCAGGACTGTCAATCTTCACTTCCATGTGCACCACGGGGCGTCCGCATGAGCCGGGCGCAAAGGTGCTGTAGTCGGCATAGCAGATGATTGGAGCGCATTCTGTGGCTCCGTAGCCCACAGTGTAGGGGAAGCGTATGCGTTTGAGGAATTGCTCCACATCCTGATTGAAAGCCGCTCCGCCGATGATAATCTCATAGAAGTTGCCTCCAAATGCTTTGCGTACCTGCTCACAAATCTTGTCCTCAACCTTTTTGCTGATAAACGGCATGTTCATAAGCAGTCTTACCTTGCTGTCCTGGAGTTTTGGAAACACCTTTTTGCGTATGATTTTCTCAATAACCAGAGGCACTGCGATGATGATTGACGGTTTTATGTCGGAGAAAGCCTGGGCAATGATGGCTGGTGAGGGTACACGTGTGAGATAGTAGATATGGCAGCCGTGAAGGAACTCAAAGATAAACTCAAACGCCATGCCGTACATGTGTGCCATGGGAAGGATGCTTATCACCCTGTCGCCACGCTTGATAATGTCTTTGCCGAGCACTTGCATTGCAAAATCATAGTTGCTCCAAATGGCACGATAGGGAACCATCACCCCCTTGGAAAAACCTGTTGTTCCGCTGGTGTAGTTTATCATCGCCATCTGGTCGGGACTTTCCTCGTGATAATAACTGATGTGCTCTTTGCGGAAATATTTCGGATATTTTTTGCCGAACATCTCGTTGAGATGCTCGCGGGCGTATGTCAGTTTGTCGGTGCGTGATATCATGAGTGAATAGTCAGGTATGTTGATAATTCCCTCAAGATCTGGCATCTTTGCCGGATTGATGACTGTTGCCACGATGTCACCCACAAACAGTATTCTCGCTTCGGAGTGGTTCACAATGTTGTGTATCTGATCGGCTGTGAATTCATGGAGTATTGGCACAGCTATAGCCCCATAGGTGAGTGTGGCAAGGAAAGCCACTGCCCAATTAGCGCTGTTGCGTCCGCACAGCGCCACTTTGTCGCCGCGCTTCAGCCCGCTGTTCTCAAACATAATGTGGAGCTTTTCTATTTTTCGCGCCACATCGTGATATTGCAGGGTTGCGCCCTTATAGTCGGTGAGTGCGTCAAAATCCCAATTGTCTATGATGCTTTTTTCAATGATTGCATTGAAGCTTGGTACTGTTGTGTTCATATCACTTACACCTTTAATAAATATAATATTATAATAATACCTCTTTATTTTGTCTTTCTGCCCTTATATTTTGTCTGTATAAAGGTAGCGTTTGATGCTCTTCTTTGGAGTTTTTGCAAATTCCTCATTGTGCAGCTTTATCTGCGATATACGGCTGAATGGCGGCAGTATTTCGTTCAGTTCAGTGCGGTTTTGCTCCATGATATCCATGATGTCCTTTTCGTTAAGTCCAATTTTGTCAGCCTCCTCCAGGTCAGGATGTACCAATGCCACGAGCTTGTTTTCCTTTTGCAGCACAATGCTCTCAATAACCATTGGCATGGAATTGAGCTTATCTTCAATTTCTTCAGGATAGATGTTTTGTCCGTTTGCTCCAAGCAGCATGTTCTTCAGACGTCCGCGAATAAACAGATGTCCGTCAGCACTTATCGTTCCAAGGTCACCGGTGTGATACCATCCGTCCTTGTCGAGTGCCTGTTCTGTGGCTTGCGGGTTCTTGTAATAGCCCTGCATCACGTTGATGCCACGTGTCACTATCTCGCCGGCAATGTTTCCCGGGTCGTTGCTTAGAATCTTTACCTCCATGTTGCTCACCGGGGTGCCGCATGAACCGCTGACAAAGTCGTTGTGGTCGCTGAAGGTAATGAGCGGCGCACACTCTGTGGCTCCATATCCCATGGTAATAGGGAAGCCAATGCTGCGCAGAAACGCCTCCACCTCCTGATTGAGCGGTGCGCCTCCCACCACCACCTCGTAAGCATTTCCTCCAAAAGCTTTCAAAGCATATTCACAGATGCGCTCTTTCACTTTCTTGTTTACCATAGGCATGTTCATGAGCAGCTTCATCTTGTTGGTTTGCACAATGGGGAAGATGGCTTTGCGCACAATCTTCTCCACCACGAGAGGAACTGCTATGACTATTGACGGCTTGACGTCGGAAAAAGCTTTTGCTATGATTGCCGGTGAGGGCAGGCGGTTGAGGAAATAAATGTGCATGCCGTGACAGAATCCAAAGATAAATTCTATTGCCATGCCATACATGTGTGCCATTGGCAGAGTGCTCAGCATATTGCTGCCAGATGCCACCTTGGTTCCTATTGCTTGCATGCAGAAGTCAAGATTGCTCCACAGAGCCCTGTATGGCAGCATCACTCCTTTTGAAAATCCTGTGGTTCCACTGGTGTAGTTGATCAGAGCCAGCTCTTCGGGATTGTCAATGTGGTAGTGAACATCTTCTTTTGTGAATGCTCTCGGGTAGCGTCTGCCGAACAGTTCATTGAGGTGCTCGCGGGCATAGTCAAGTTTTTCTGAGCGTGAGGTGTGAATGCTGAAGTCGGGCAGGTTGATGATACCTTCGAGTGCCGGCATTTGACCGGCATCGATGCTCTTCACCACAATATCGCCCACAAACAGCATCTTTGCCTCTGAATGGTTAACAATGTTATATATCTGCTCTTCGTTGAACTCATGCAATACCGGCACCGCCACTGCTCCGTAGGTGAGAGTTGCAAAGAATGCCACAGCCCAGTGTGAGCTGTTGCGCCCGCAAATGGCAATTTTATCGCCTTTCCTCACCCCGCTGTACTCAAGGAGAATGTGTACTTTCTCTATTTTCCGTGCCACATCGTGGAATTGGTATGTCACTCCCTGATAATCGGTCAGGGCATCTTTGTTCCAGTTGTCTACTATACTTTTTTCTATGTATGAATTGAAACTATTCATTGCACAATTTTATAAATTATGTGCAAAGGTAATATTTTTCCTGCACATTCGCAAAAATTATGTGCAATATTTTGTTTTTTATTAAAAAAAAAGTGAATTTTGTTTGCCAACTGAACATATTTCATTAACTTTGCAGAGCAATAAAGATACAGAATATATAAATGGCAAACATCTTTACAAAAGCTTTTCTCGGGCTTATTCTCCTGATGTTGCCGTCGGTTGTGGCGGCACAGTCGGACGACATGCGGCAAAGAGAGCTGCGTTTGGGAATAATGCTTCCTCTGCACGATGATAATGGCGACGGGCGCCGCATGGTGGAGTACTATCGCGGTGTGCTCATGGCATGTGACAGCCTGAACCATATAGGAATATCCGTTGACGTGAAAGCCGTGAACTGTGGCGATGACTCCGATGTGGCTACGCTGTTCAATAAAAACAGGATGGCAGACAGAGACGTTATTATCGGGCCGCTTTACAGCAGTCAGGTGCCGATGCTCGGCAAGTTGGCGGAAAACAACGGCATCAAGCTGTTCATACCGTTTAGTATCGAAACACCCGAGATTTATACCAACCGCAACATTTTTCAGGTGTATCAGAATACCAACGATTTCAACGAGTTGAGCATACAGCGCTTTCTTGAACGTTTCAAGGGATACCACACGGTGGTGGTTGACTGCAATGACACGACGAGCCGTAAGGGTATTTTCACTTTCGGGTTGCGGCGCCGCCTGGAGAATATGTCGCGAACGTACAGCATAACAAATCTAAATTCAAGCGAGACACAGTTTGCCAAGGCTTTCAGCACCACAATGCCCAATGTGGTGATTCTCAACACTGGTCGGTCGCCACAGCTCAATGTGGTGTTTGCCAAGCTTAACGGGCTTGTCACTGTACGTCCCGACTTGAAAATCTCAATGTTCGGATATACAGAGTGGCTGATGTACACAAAATATGCGCTCGACAATTTTTATAAGTTCGATGTGTATATTCCCTCTGCATTTTTCTACAATCCGCTTACATCTCGTACCCGCCGCTTCGAGACAAAATATCGCTGGAACTTCCATCAGGACATGATGCAGTCGTTGCCGCGCTTTGCCATCACGGGATTCGACCATGCCTGCTGGCTGTTGCAGGGACTTCACATGTATGGCAGAAACTTTCAGGGTGCTGCCGGCTCAACAGGATATACTCCCACGCAGACACCGTTGAAGTTTGAACGTATAGGAGCCGGAGGACTGCAGAACCGCAGTATTATGTTTGTACACTATACGCCCGACCACCGTGTGGAGACTATAAATTATTAAGTTACAGAATCAATGTTGAACAAAATACATATAATAAAAAAAGATGCAAGATACTGCGCATTGGTGCTGATGCTGGCATTGGGCTGTGGAAAAGCTGCGGCACAGGTAGGCGACTACCGCACTGATTTGGCAGTGGGATTTAATGGAGGCTACACAATGTCAACTGTGGGATTTTCTCCTAAAGTACCGCAAAAAAGTCTTGGCGGATTTACTGCCGGCATGACTGTGAGATACACATGTGAGAAATATTTCAATAGCATCTGCGCCATAGTTGGTGAGCTTAACGTTACGCAGATGGGATGGAAGGACGATATTCTTGACATCAACGATAGTCCTGTGCTTATACCCGGCACAGATACCCCTGAGGAATATCAGCGCACGCTGACATATATTCAGATGCCGCTGCTTGCACGGTTAGGGTGGGGGCGTGAGCGCCGCGGAGTGCAGGCATTTTTCCAGCTCGGTCCACAGTTGGGATATATGCTTAGTGACAAGAGTAAGCAGAATTTTGAACATAACAAGCGCAACACTGCTGACCGTGTGGGGATAATGTATGATGCCGTGCAGGACACGCTTTCCATCGACCGTAAGTTCGACTATGGTATAGCCGTGGGAGCAGGCATTGAGTTCTCTCACCCCAAGATAGGGCACTTTATGCTTGAGGGACGTTATTATTACGGTTTGGGCAATATCTTCAACAGTAGCAAACGCGATTATTTTGGACGCTCAAACAATAACTCTATAATGATAAAGCTCACTTATCTATTCGATGTGATAAGGACAAAGAACGATAAAATAAAGTAGACGAGTTGTTATTCAGTTGACAAGTTAACTGAATAACAACTCGTCAACTAACAAAAATATACACGAAAATGAAAATAGGAGACAAAGTAAGATTTCTAAGTGAGACAGGAGGCGGAAAGATTGCCGGTTTCAAAGGCGATTTGGTGCTGGTGGAGGATGAAGACGGATTTCAGATTCCTACACTCAAGAACGAGGTAGTGGTGGTCACTGATGAAGATTTCAGCACTAAGCATCTTGTTGAGGTAAAACAGCAGAAAAAGATTGTTATCGATGATAACGAGGATTACGACCCGGCAGACCGTCCTGTGACATTCAAGGCTCCATCACAGGACCGCAAGGGCGGTGAGCTGCTTTCAGCCTACATTGCCTTTGTGCCTATAGATGTCAATGCTATAACAAACAGTCGCTTTGAAACTTATATTGTGAACGATTGCAACTACTCGCTGCATTATGTCTACATGATAGCCGAGGGCAACGCATGGCAGGTGCGCAGCATTGGCGATATCGACCCCAACACTAAGGTGTTTATCGAGGAATTCGGACATGCCGACCTCAGCTCTATGGAACGCATGGCGATACAGCTCACAGCATATAAGCACGACAAGCCGTTTCTCATCAAGCCTGTGGTTGACATGCAGATGCGTATCGACGGTGTGAAGTTCTACAAGCTGCACTCATTCGAGGAAAACGACTTTTTCGAGCAGCCGGCAATCATATACACCATCATTGAGAACGATGTGCCGGCACGCCCGCTGGTTATCGATGCCAAAAAGCTGAAGCAGGAGATGGTGCAGAAAGCTAATGCCGACAAGATTGACGTAAAGGCTGAGATGCGCCGCAAGGCAAAGGAAATGGCAAAGAAAGACAAGAATGCACCAATAGTTATAGACCTTCATGCCGGCGAATTGCTTGAGACTACTGCAGGAATGAGTGCCAGCGACATTCTGAACTATCAGCTTGAGACAATGCGCAAGACCATGCAGGAATATATTAAGGAGAAGGGACGCAAGATTGTGTTTATCCACGGTAAAGGTGAGGGAGTGCTGCGCCAGGCGGTAATTAACGAGTTGCGTTACCGCTACAAGAACTGCCCTTATCAGGACGCCTCGTTTCAGGAATACGGATATGGCGCAACGCAAGTGACAATAAAATAATTCAGTATATAGAGAAATTTTTGAAGTATGAAATCAACCGTACAGACAAAGCGACACGGATTTGTAAAGGTGGCTGCAGCCATTCCTGCCGTAAGGGTAGCAGATCCCGAGTTTAATGCCACTCAGATAATAAAGGCGATAAAGGATGCTGCCAAACGCGGTGTGGATATAATAACATTTCCAGAGTTGTGCATTACAGGCTACAGCTGTCAGGATCTGTTTCGGTCCACTTTGCTGCTTGACGCTGCCGAGAAGGCTCTCGACAAAATTATGGAGGCAACCGAAGATCTTAAGATTGTTTCAATTGTTGGAATGCCTGTTAGGGTGGGCTATATGCTCGTGAATGCTGCTGTGGTTATATCAGAAGGAGCAAAAGCCGGTATTGTGGGAAAACGCAATCTTCCCAATTATGGCGAATTTTATGAGAAGCGGTGGTTTCAGACCACTCCACCTACAGTGAAACTGGAGTATGAAGATGATTTGGAGGAGCCCATATATAAAGGCTGCAGAAATATTGTTTTCGAGCTTGATAAAGTAAACTTTGGCATAGAGATATGCGAGGATGTGTGGGCGCCAAAACCTCCGTCGTGCGACTTGGCACTTGGTGGTGCAGACATTATATTCAATCTCTCTGCCAGTGATGATCTCATAGGCAAGCATAATTACCTTCACTCGCTGCTTGCACAGCAGTCGGCACGCTGCATCTGCGGGTATGTGTATGCAAGCTGCGGTTTTGGTGAGAGCACCCAGGATGTAGTATATGGCGGCAATGCCTTTATCTTTGAGAATGGCAGGCAGCTTGCAGCCAATGAGCGTTTTCAGATTGTTGAAAAAGGTTATCAGATGATTGTCTCCGACATTGATGTGGAGCGCCTCCGCGGAGAGCGCCGTGCCAATACCTCGTTTACGGGGGCTGCCCGCGATGTGGAAGTTGACAGCATCAGTGTTCCTTCATTTGTAGACTTTGATGCTCCTTTTAAACTTGAGCGTACTGTTGATCCGCATCCGTTTATTCCTTCAACCGATGATATGGCGGCAAGCTGTCAGGAGATTCTCGACATACAGACTCTCGGCCTGTGCAAGCGCCTGCACCACATCAACAGTAAGTGTGCGGTGGTGGGTATCAGTGGCGGACTTGACTCCACGCTTGCCCTGCTTGTGACGGTGAGGGCTTTCGACCGTCTGGAACTCGACCGCAAAGGTATAGTTGGTGTTACAATGCCGGGATTCGGTACAACCGACCGCACATACAACAATGCCATGGCACTGATGAAGTCACTCGGAATCACCATCCGCGAAATAAGTATCGCCAAGAGTGTTACACAACACTTTGCCGACATTGGTCACGACATTGCAAAACAGGACATAACCTACGAGAACAGTCAGGCTCGTGAGCGCACCCAGATTCTTATGGATGTGAGCAACCAGGTGAACGGAATTGTCGTGGGCACTGGCGACCTGAGTGAGCTGGCTCTCGGCTGGGCTACCTACAACGGCGACCACATGTCGATGTATGGTGTCAATGCAAGTGTTCCGAAAACTCTTATACGTCATCTTGTGAACTATGTGGCTACCGTTGAGGCTGACAAAAAGTCGCGCGCTACTTTGCTCGACATCATCGACACTCCGATTAGTCCTGAACTCATTCCTGCCGACAAGAACGGCAACATAAAGCAGAAGACCGAAGATCTTGTGGGACCGTATGAACTGCATGATTTCTTCCTTTACTATATGCTCCGCTATGGTTTCTCGCCATCAAAAATTTTCATGTTGGCACAGCGTGCTTTCGACGGCAGTCACCCTGATGCTGGAAAGTATAGTCCTAAGGATATAAAACATTGGCTTACAGTATGCTGTCGTCGTTTCTTTACTCAGCAATTTAAGCGTTCATGCCTTCCCGATGGTCCCAAGGTGGGTAGCGTCAGCCTTTCGCCACGTGGCGACTGGCGTATGCCGAGCGATGCCTCTGCCACATTGTGGATAAAGGAGTGTGAAGCGATTTAATACACATCAACTAAATAATTAAGGTAAATTATGCAGGTATTGATATCCATAGGAAGTAATTTTGAGGCACAGAAGAATGTGCCGGAGGCTATTCGTCTTTTATCGCAACTTTTGGCTGACGTCACTGTGTCGAGGATTATCACTACCCGTCCGTTTGGTGAGCAGTATAGGGATAACTTCCATAACTGTCTCATCAGCGGTTTTACCTCTTTGCCGATTGCCGCACTTGAACAGTTGCTGAAACATGTTGAGCAACGTATTGGCAGAACCGGAGGCAGCAAGATAACCGGTATTGTGCATGTAGATCTCGACATATTGATGTATGATGGAATGAAGTATCACCTCAATGACTGGCAGCGTCCTTATGTGCTCAAGCTCATTGATGAAGTGAGTGATTGAACGGTATTCTCAACTGTGTGTGAATGCCAGAGTCATCACGCTGAATCTTATTCCTTCAATTCCTTTAAAGGCTGCTGCGCAGGCAATGACGGTGGCTCCTGTTGTTGCCACATCATCTACTATCAGGATGTGCTTGTTGGTAAGGCTTCCGCCATCGGTAGCCAGTACAAACTGTTTATTAACATTCTCCATGCGGCTGTGACGGCTCAGTCTTGTCTGACTCTCCTTAAATCCTTTTCTTATCACAATATGTGAGTTCAACTTTATGCCGCTGATTTCCGATATTCCCTGCGCCAGCATCGCACTTTGGTTATAGCCGCGTTGCTTCATTCTGTTTGGAGCGAGTGGCACAGGTATAATCAGGTCTATTCCTTCGAAGAATCCCGATGCCATGACTTCGTTCGCCATCATTCTGCCCATCACAATACCGATTTCGGGTTTGTGGCTGTATTTAAGGTTATATACAATCTTGCTTGTGTTTGATTGTGGCTGGTATAAAAACATGGCTGTTGCCCGTTCTATGGGCATTTGTCCCCAAAACATTTGTGCCATGATGTTGTCAAGTGGCTTGAGGTGAAAAAAAGTGCGGGGAATATGTAGCTGGCACACACCACATACATATTCCTCGCCTGTTGACAGACGTTTGCCGCACATCACACACATTCGTGGCGCTACAAAGTCAAGCAAACGAGTTGACGAGTAAACAAATAGACGAGTTGACGAGTTGACAAGTTGACGAGTAAACAAGTTGATAACTCTTTCCATTTCTAATCTCATTTTACTGATAACTTGTTTACTCGTCAACTTGTCAACTTGTCAACTTATCTACTTAATAATTTTCTCCAATTGACTCACGTTGTCACGTATCTCTTTGTCCGACAGCGAGTAATTGTGCAGGTCGCCGCTGAGATACTGCTCATACGATGGCATGTCGATGAGCCCGTGACCGGAAAGGTTGAACAGAATCACCTTTTCTTCGCCGTTTTCCTTGCAGTGTCTTGCTTCGCGGATGGCGGCGGCAATGGCGTGGCAACTCTCGGGAGCAGGTATTATTCCCTCACTGCGTGCAAACAGCATACCGGCATCAAACGACTCTATCTGCGGTATGTCCACACCATGCATCATGTTGTCTTTTATCAGCTGACTTACTATAGTGCCGGCACCGTGGAAACGCAGACCACCGGCATGGATGTTCGATGGTTTAAAATTGTGTCCCAAAGTAAACATTGGTATCAGTGGAGTGTAGCCTGCCTCGTCGCCAAAGTCATATTGGAATACGCCTCGTGTCAGTTTAGGACAACTGTCTGGCTCGGCTGCGATAAACTCTGTGTTCTTACCGTCAAGAATGTTGTGGCGCATGAACGGGAACGATATGCCTCCGAAATTGGAGCCACCGCCAAAACAACCGATGACGATGTCTGGATATTCACCAGCCTTCTCCATTTGCTTTTCGGCTTCCAAACCAATTATGGACTGGTGGAGTGTGACGTGATTCATCACCGAACCGAGGGTGTATTTGCATCCTGGGGTGGTTGTGGCAAGCTCAACAGCCTCTGAGATGGCGGTGCCCAGCGAACCGGGGTGCAGAGGATCGCGGGTGATGATGTCCTTGCCGGCACGGGTGGATAGCGACGGCGAGCCTTGCACTGTGGCACCAAAAGTGCGCATTATGCTGCTGCGGTATGGTTTCTGCTGCATGGTGATTTTCACCTGATATACAGCAGCCTCAAGTCCGAACAATTTTGCAGCATACGACAATGCCGCTCCCCACTGACCGGCTCCCGTCTCTGTAGTCACATTGGTGGTACCTTCCTGCTTGCAGTAGTATGCCTGCGGAATGGCTGAGTTCACCTTGTGTGAGCCGAGAGGGTTCACGCTTTCGTTCTTGAAATATATGTGTGCAGGGGTGTCGAGTGCCTCTTCAAGTGCGTATGCTCTCACAAGTGGGGTGGAGCGGTAGTATTTGTAAAGGTCGAGCACTGGCTCAGGTATGTCAATCCATGCGTGCTCGGTGTCAAGTTCCTGCACACAGCATTCGTGTGCAAACACTTTCGACAGTTCTTCAACGGTTACAGGTTGCTTTGTTGCGGGATTAAGCATGGGCAATGGCTTGTTCACCATGTCCGCCTGAATGTTATACCACTGGCGTGGCAGTTCGCTCTCTTCGAGCAGGAATTTCTTTTGTCCTTTTAGCATTTTATCATCTGTTTGGTTATTCTGTTGCAAAAGTAACATTTTTTTTCTATATAACCAAACATTTATGCAAAAATATGCTGTTTATGGTGTGATTATGCAATTTTTATCAGAATGGCGAATGCCGGATAGCATTGGATAGAAGATTGATTTTGGTATGTAAAAACTCCCCTATATAATATTAACGTTCGCGCGTACATTAATATTATATAAGGGATAGCTGTGTGTTGTTTAGAATAGTCTGCCGCGGATACTGAACTTCAGCACCGGATAAACTGTGAGCTTGTCTACGATATCCGAGATGTCGTCAGAAGCTTTTTCGCCGCTGAATGTCTCAAGTAGGTTGTCATTGTCGCCAGAATAAACCTTTGGTGTGCCGTGGAACTGCACTCCAAGCTCAAAGCGTGCGCCTATACGATTCTTGGGTACAAGACGGCCGAAGCCGAGACCAAGGTAAGGACGGAATGAGCTGACCTTAATGCCACCCGACGCATTACCGTTTCTGTCGATTTCTATCCTGTATTTGTCGATTTCCATGCTTGGGTCAAAATTGGTTACATCCTGCTGCTGATAGAGTTGTGCAACTACGTCGCTATGTCCTGAGAGCTCTGCGAGGTCGGCACCGCCAGTCGAGAAACCGGCAGCCACGAAGAACTTTGAGTTGCCGCCAAAAGGATAAACGTGTGCTTTGAAGTCAATGGTGGTGCGGGCAAAGTTGCCTTCAACCCTTATTTGGTCGCTCTGTGACTGGTCAATACCGTTGATTTTGTAATTGTATGTTGCATCTACGTCGCCGTGTACCTTTATGCCTGGCATGAAGTTCATTCCTAATTCCATCTCTACAAAATTGGTAAGGCATGTTGCAACGCTTACGTTGATACCTTCGGTGCCTGCTCCTACTCCCAGTCCCCAGTGGTTGGCAAGTTTGCGGTTGAAATCACTCTGTGCTGTAGCATTGCCTATTGACAATACAGCCATTACTGCTAAAAAAATCTTTTTCATGTTTATTAAATTTTAGAAAATGTACAAATTTAATATAATTATTTGTTTTTTATCTATATACACTTGCCAGCCCTGAGGCGGTATGCCATGCCATGTGGCTTATCATCGTGTTATAGTTTGCGCCGCCACTCTCGTAACATTCCAACGGCACGAACATGCTTATCACAGCCATACGTCTGGAGTCGAGGGTGAATGCGTTGAAATTTACGTGACCTGCCGACATCCATTCACGCGATGTGTTGAAACTGTTGTAAGCCACAGCGTTGCTGAGTGCCCTTTGCCATTCGCTGGCAACGGTCTCCGGGGTGTTGGCTTTCACAATGTCGAGCGCATCATAGAATATCGGGTTTCTGTCATATCCGGCTCCGGCGGGAGTGTAGCGCCCGAAGTAGTAAATCACGCCGTCGGCTGAGGGCCACGGCTGGGGCATTGCCGTCCACATCTGTCGTGCTGCCTGTGCAAGAGGTTCCATGTCGGCAGTGCGCACAGCCGACAAAGGAACAGAGTAAGTGGTGCCACCGTATTGTTGGTTGGCGTATGCCTTTTCATATTCGTCAATAATGCCTTTATAGAAGTCGGTGCTGCGGCTGAAGAAGTGGGGCACAACGGCATCGTATGGAGCACCGTATGCAGGAAT
>JAGAPI010000090.1 GCA_017623335.1 Prevotella sp. | reverse complement strand
GAATAATGTTAAGAACAAACTGATACATTTAGTGGCAGCAATGGTCAGAAACAGGCAAGTTTTTGATCAAGATTATAAAATATCAGCATAAAACTAAAAAAAATGGTCAAAATATTTGGTTTTTAACATAGAAAGCAGCGAATCCCCATGTAGCTGCCTTCCATGCTTAGAACAGAGCACGGATAGCGGTGTATGGTGAGTAGTTGTGCTTCTTGTTAGTCTCTACGACAGAAAGCAAGTCGAGGAAAGCATCAGCTCCTTTGTCGGAACGGAAAGTGCCTGAGTTTTTCATTTTTATTTTGACCTTTCTGATTCCCCTTTCACTTGCATTGTTATCAGGAGGTATCGCAGGATTCTCAAGGAAGTTGAAGATGTAGTCTCTGCACTTGATAAGCCCTTTCTTGAGTTGTCCGAATTGCCCTGCCATGTGTTCAAGGTTCTCTGTCAGCAGCCTATCAAGCTTTATCAGCCACGGCTGTTTGTCGATGACGGTCTGCGGATTCTCGTTGCGCTCATGGACGGCCTGCTGCAACAGACTTTCGACATTTCTCGACCATTGCTGCTCCGTGTCCAGTTCGTTTAGGTATTGTAGTTCACGCAGCAGGTGTGCCACGCAGACCTGATGGTTCAGGAAATTGAGCGCGAAGTAGGCACTATGGCGGTCGGTGACGGCAGCCATTCTCTCGAGCGAGTTTCCGAAGCGGCTTTCCAATTCCTTATGCGAGCGTCCGCTCCCATGAAAAAAGAGGGTGAAATGGACCGTCTGTGCAATCCACGTCCAGTCGAGTTTCTTATTGCAGTAGAGTCCTGACTCATCAAAACCGACGACAGCAGATTTCATAATGCACTCCTTTATCTTCTCTATGGCAGGTGCGGCATTCCTCTTGGCCTCATCCACCCAGTTCACAAATGAGCCCTGGCTGATTTCCAGACCGAGTATTTCCTTGAAGAAGTTCTCTATACGGCCATAGGGCAGGAACATCACCACGCTCAGATAGACGGCCAGCGACTTGACGCTGGCGTCATACAACACGGCATTGGAGCCGCGCTTGCGGGGAGCATGCGACTGGACGCGCTCACCGCACTGCCTGCAGACTGTGATGTAATGGCGGATTTCTTTCACAACAGGTTTCAGCTCTGGAATGGACACGACCTGTGTCACATAGTCCAGTATGCGCTCGCAGTCCTGCAGTGAGGCCCCGCACTTGGTGCAGTAGTTGGCACATACATCTTCCGTCTCGTCAGGTGTACATGTCATGTTCAAAGTGCTGCCCTCATGTCCTTTCTGACCTCCAGGCTTCCTGCCCGTCGGCTTGCGCAAAGTCTTGGTACGGCGGATGGTCTCTGATTTTATATTTTCCTTTGAGGGAGGAGTGCTGCTGTTGCCGGAGTTCTTCTCCGGTCTCTCGTATTTGGCAAGTTCCTCGCGAAGCATCTTGTTTTCTTTCTTCAAGTTGCGTATCTCCTTATGCAGAGCCTCTGTATTACGGTTGAGATTGCAGATTTCCGCATGCTGCGAGTCAATAGTCTCGCGCATCAACCGCATCTCCTCCGTCATGGTCTGCAGTGCTTCAGATATATCCGTAACCTTCTTATTCACAAGTGCAAAGATACGAAAAATATTTGAATTTACCAAATGTTTTTGCAGCTATTTTGGGTAAAAATATTAAATAACCAAACAGTTGAGGAAATATATGCAGTAAGATTTAATCTAAATAGAATTGCCGTACACCTATACGGAATTACAGTTGCACGGAGTTTTGCTTAATACATTATTGAGGCTATAACTTAATCGCTGAATAGTTACACCATTTATAACAGCTCTGCGGTCGGGCGTCTTCAAAACTTTTATCAATCACTACGCTGGTAACACTGCTATTTTTAGACTGCCATCCTGGGACACTGGTTCCAGTATTCAGCACCGCATTTCCCGACCAGTAGCAGTCTTTGGCAAGAGGAATTTCTTTCTCATCTGTACCATCTACAATGGTAATTTTGTTGTCTTTTACTTGGTCTGCTGTTACGTACAGAAAATACAGAGTTCCTTGGTCATAGACAACGTATGCGGTCTTTTCCGTTGTCTGCGCCCGCAATCCCGTCGCCATCAGCAGCAATGTCATTACTGCCAGAAGTAATTTTTGTTTCATAAAAAATGTTTTTTGTTTGTATTTTTTGCTTCCGCGACCTCCCTGCATCGGCTAAAATTTCAAACTTTTGGCTGCATCTATAAACAAAAAAGCATAGAGACCGTACAATTGCCCGCTCCACTGCTTGAGGCTTCTCGCATTGCCCATCTTAGTTGAACGAGCAACGCAAGACCCCACGCCGATGTGTTTATATAATTATCCCCATACACTCAACACACGCTATATATAAATATAGGTGTATGTATACAAGCGTAAAGGGATGCCTATAAAAACATCCCATGAGCATCTACCGTTGCTAACTTCTGACTAAGATTGAAATTTTGCGAGAATTACAAGCAGTCAAAACAAAGCGCATGTAAACGCCTTTCCGTAAATAGTAATCCCCTCCCACCCGACAGTGCCGCAGAAAAGGAAGTTTTGCTTCCCCGTCCTTAGCTCGGCGTAGGTGTACCTGCTCTCCTTAGGGTGTTGTAAGGCTGACGTTTCAGCACTTCCCACAAAGAATAAGCTGGTACTCCGAGAATCGACTGCAAAGATAGGGAAAAATATTGAGACTGCCAAATTTTCAGAAATATTTTTTTGTGTTTGGTATTAGCTGATGCTAATGACTTGTACTGAATAAGTTTACAAATCCTTATTCAGTACAAGTCAAAACGTATCGTTTAGGAAGCTAAACTCAATGTTTAGAAAAAAATATCGCGTATAACCATACACCCGTTTTACTCACTGTATTTCAGCGATTTAACTTAAAAAGGTGTATGGGTGTATGGTTGATTGGCATTTTCTATGGGAAAATAATACAGGAAAGGGGATATAATAAAAAATCCGAAGGATTATAAGGGGCGGCGTGAAACATGCTTTACCTTATAGGAGGAAGAAAGGTACAAACATGCAAAAAGTGCACAAAACGCCGAGAACCTTATAATCGCTCCGGAATAAATAAATAACAGTCAAGAAGTCACTGCTTTACATAGCAGATTATTATTTTTCCTTCTTGGCAGCCTTCTTTGCGGTTGTCTTCTTGGGAGCAGCCTTTTTGGCAGGCTTTTTCTCTGCCTTCTCCTCAGGCTGCAGTTTCTCCAACTTAGCCTTCAGACGGGTAATCTCCTGCTCCTTCATCTCCAGCTCATCGCCCTGATTGCGGATGGTGGTGAGCAGCTTCTCCAGTTCATCGTTGTCGATGTCGAGCGGATAGAGCTGATTTACTCTGTTGATGAAGTCACCAAGAATGTTCATATAGTTTGTGAACGCATCGAACGGACCGGTGTAGATGCCGCGGTCGAGACCTACATTCGACGGTTTGGTGGTCATGAAACGGAAGTTGTTCGATGCCTGCAGATAGTCCCAGTCCTGATTGATTCGCGGGTCGTCGGCAATGCGGATACGGTCAGCCACGCTGTAGAGCTTTGTGAACGCCTCATGCTGCATGGCGTTTCCAAGCCAGCAAGAGCAGTCGCGCTCCTCGTCAACCCACGACAATGTGTCGGGCACGGCAATCTCACCCACACTCTTGGTCTTCATGCAGATTTCAGTTGGAGTGGAGAATGTGATGCCCTTCTGGCGTGCACAAGCGGGCAGAGCTTCGAGGAAGCCGAGGATGCCTGATGACAGTGGCTGCGCAATACCGAGAGCCGAAAGTTCCATAAAAATATTGATAACCTGCTCACCGTCAGGCATGTCTGCGATTCTGTTAATGTAAGTGTCAGCAAAGAGCGGATAGCCCGACCAGTCACTGTTGTTGAAGCGCAGCGAGATGTCATCGCTCAGCTCAACATCGCGCAGGAGCAGTTTCAAGTCGGGGGCAATGCTGCAGTTATAAACATAGTGGGGCGACTTCCATCCGAGCACGTGCTTGGCACCCTCAGTAAGCATACCCTTGAATCCCATGCGAGCCACCTGCGCACCGATGTCATCGCTATAGATGAGCGAAGAGTTGCGCATCACGGTAGGACGCTTGCCAAAATACTCTTGAATCTTGTCAGCCTGCTTCTTCACATCGGCAGCAAATGTCTCCTCGTTGGCGAGCGAGGACAAACCGTGTGAATAAGGCTCAGCGAGGAATTCCACCTGTCCAGTCTCGTTGAGCTCCTGAAGTTTCTCAAGCACCTGCGGAGCGTACATTTCCAACTGCTCCATTCCCACACCCGACAGCGAGAAAGCCACCTTGAAGTAGTCGCCATTCGCCTTTATCATGTTCTGTATGGTGTTCAGGGCTGGTATATAGGAACGCTCGGCTATTTCGGTGATGCTGCGCTCGTTCTCGTAGTCATCATAATAGTAATGGTCGGTACCGATGTCAAAGAAGCGGTAACGGCGGAGATGTATTATCTGATGTATCTCAAAATATAAGCATATTGTTTTCATTGCTGTTGCTTTTTTATTGTTTGCTGTTTGTTGTTAATTGGTAAAATATGGGGAATACGGTATCAGCCGCCGGCTCACTCCCACCCCAATGTCCTGCGATAGAGCGTCCTTATCCATGCTCCCACCTTGACCCACGTAATCTGGTCAACCTCGTTCTTACCCTCGGTCTGCAGATACTTGAACAGGCTTTCGTTGGTACAGATGGAGTAGATGGCATCTGCAAGGGCATGCACATCCCAATAGTCCACCTTGATACAGTTGTGCAGAATCTCGGCGCAACCGCTCTGGTAGGAAATGATTGACGGAGTGCCGCACTGCATTGCCTCAAGCGGCGAGATGCCAAACGGCTCGCTCACCGACGGCATGACATATACATCGGAATCCTTCAGACACTCGTACACCTCCTTGCCGCGCATGAAGCCCGGGAAGTGGAACCTGTCGGCTATGCCGCGCTCGGCAGCCAGCTGAATCATCGCCTCCATCATGTCGCCCGAACCTGCAAAGCAGAAACGCACGTTCTTGGTACGCTTGAGCACCATGTTGGCTGCCTCTACGAAGTACTCCGGTCCCTTCTGCATTGTGATGCGTCCGAGGAAGGTCACCACTTTTTCCTTGCCCGTATGGTCGGGACGCGGAATTGCCTGCAGCTCATCCTTCAGCGGATAGACGGCATTGTGAACGGTGAAACACTTGCGCGGATCCTGATGGTAATGGTTGATGACGGTCTGGCGCGTAAGCTCCGACACACACATGATGCAGTCGGCATGGTCCATACCGTTCTTCTCTATGCCATACACAGTGGGGTTCACATTGCCGCGGCTACGGTCGAAGTCGGTGGCGTGAACGTGGATGCACAGTGGTTTGCCGCTCACCTGCTTGGCATGGATGCCTGCAGGATAGGTAAGCCAGTCGTGTGCATGGATAATGTCGAAACTCTCGGTGCGCGCCACAACGCCAGCCACTATAGAGTAGTTGTTGATGGCATCTGGCAGATAGCCGGAGTAGCCTGCGCCAAACTCTATACACCCAAGGTCGTTGAGGTTCATATAGTTGAAGTCGGCATACAGGTGGTTGCGGCACTCAAAATAGTAATCAGGATTCATAATATTGCCCACACGGCCCTGAACATAGTCACAGTCAACATCGCGCCAGGCAATAGGCACTGCATTCATGGCAACAATGCGGCAGGCATTCTGCGACTCGTCGCCAAACGGATGCGGCAGACAGAGCACTGTCTCAATGTCACCTTGGGCGGCAAGTCCTTCAGATATACCAAAATTGGCAGTGGCAAGTCCACCGAACACATGAGGTGGATATTCCCATCCAAACATCAATACTTTCATAGTCTTATCCTCCTCTTTTTAGTTCTGGTATTTATAACGGTCGATTAAGTTGAGCGAGCGCAGAATCTCTGCCACATTCATGGCAAACGACATGGCACCGCGTCCGTGGAACGGCGGGTTGCCGTCGAACAGCTCGGATATTGTTCCGAGTGCATGATAGTCCATCTCGTCCTCGTAGCCCACAAGCTGGCGCTCAACAAAACTCAGTCGGGTGCGTTTGTACACTTTCAGGCAAGCCTCCATGTAGAAGCCTCCCAGCCACGGCCATGCCGTGCCCTGATGGTAGGCGTAGTCGCGCTGTGTCTGCGGACCAACGTACATAGGATTATAACCTCCGCTCTTAGGCGACAGCGAGCGCAGTCCCTTTGGTGTGAGCAGCTCACGTGTACAGATGTCGAGCACACTCTTCTTCTGACGGGCGTCAAGCGGAGAATAGTCGAAGGCAACGGCAAAAATCTGGTTGGGGCGCACGCTCCAGTCCATCATGTTCTCATCAACATAGTCGAGCAGATAGCCGTATTCGTTGAGGAATGTTGAGACAAAGGCATCCTTTGTCTTGGCTGCCACTTCTTCAAGCTCTGTCTTAAATGCCTCATCATTGTTGTCGGCAGCCATTGAGGCGCAGAACATAAGTGCATTATACCACAGGGCATTGAACTCAACTATATATCCCGAACGCGGCACAACAGGACGACCGTATGCCGTGGAGTTCATCCAGGTGATGGCACGGTCACGCCCGTTGCAGTAAATCAGCCCGTTGTCATCGAGACGGATATTAGGATGATTTCCACCTTTTATATATATAATGATATCTTTCAGCAGCTTTCCATATTTCTCATAGCATGCTTTTCTGCCCTGCGACTTGGCATATTGCTGCAAAGCCCATACAGCCCATAACAATACATCGGGATGCTCAATCTCATAGATGTTGACCGACAACGGCTTGTTTGCCATAAACTCACGGATGGCTTTCTCGGCAGTCTTCATCACCAGTTCAAACTTCTCCACTTCGCCAATATCGAGCGTCAGTCCCGACAATGCGATAAACTGGTCGCGGGCACGGCACTTGAACCATGGATATCCGGCAAGAATATAATCACCCTCATCTTCATGGCGTATAAACTGGTGTGCAGAAGCCACAAGACAATGATAGAAATTGTCACGCGGAGCGCGCAATTTCATCTCCTCGTCCCAAAGTGCCTTCAGCTTGGTGACGGCTATCTGCTTGGTTGAGGCTGAGAACACAATGCTCTCACCCTTCTTTATTGGCATTTCAAAATAGCCAGGCACATAAAGATCCTCACTGCCGAAATAGCCGCGCTCAAACTCTTTAGGATACTCCACTCCATGATACCAGTCTGGATGGAACACAAATTCGTTCTTCTTTGAGAACTGCATGTACAAATCAGGATATCCGGCATACATACAAGTCTTGATGCCTCCTGGCACTTCAGTATACTCGCGGCTTGCCACAGAATTTTCGTGGGTGAACTGGCGCACGCTGCGGAATGCAAGGAACGGGCGGAAACGCAAAAGCGTTGGAGAATGTGCATCCTCCAATGTATAGCGGATTAGCAGGCGGTCCTCATAGTGCTGGAACATCACTTCCTTCCTGAGTACCACCCCACCCACACGGTAAACTGTTGTTGGTACTTGGTCACACTGGAACTCTCGGATATATTTGTGACCATTAGGACTGTAATTGTTGCCGGAATACTTGTGGAGCCCAAGATTGAATTCTGCCCCGTGTTGCACAACTGTTGTATCTAATGACGACAAAAGCACATGGTTCTCATCGTCAATCTCAGGAACAGGTACAACCAGCAAACCGTGATATTTGCGGGTGTTGCAGTCTACTATGGTAGAACATGAATAGGCTCCCGAACGGTTTGTACGAAGCAACTCCTTGCGAAGAGACTCCTGCAAGTTGGTCATTACAGCTTTTTCAAATCGTAAATAACTCATAGCTTCCCTTTGTATTTTAGGTGTTTATTTATTGTCTTAAAAATTATGCCATTTATAGCATTTATTGGTAATTCAGTACAAATTTAGCGTTTTTTTACCACATACCAAAGAAAAATCGTTTTTTTTTGTTCAAAACATGTGTTTTTTTTCTTTTTTTGCACTTTTTCGGGCAAATGCCACAATTTTATGCCGTTTTTTTTATACCTTTGTACCGCAAAACAAAGTAATTCGGGAAAATAATTCTATTACTAAAAACATATTATACACAAACAGCAAAACCGTATGGCGGCAAGAAAAGAATATGACATAACCAAGGCTATCGAGGAGATTGTGACTCTCTTCGGTCCTCTTACCAATGAACAGCGCGTATATCTTACCGAAAACATAACACTGCGCACATACAGCAAGGGGGAGATTTTATATGAAGAATCCGATTCGCCCAAATATATGATGTGTCTGCTGCGTGGCAAGGTAATGATAGCTAAGAACGGCATAGGAAACCGCTCACAGATAATAAGGCTTATCAACGAAAAGGGATTTTTCGGCTATCGTCCGGCATTTGCCGGTGAAGACTACTGCACTTCAGCCACTACATACGAGAAGTCACTCGTGGGGCTTATTCCCATTGATGTGGTGAAGAATCTTATAAAAAACAACATTCAGCTGGCAGTCTATTTCATCAAGCAGCTGGCGGCAATGCTCGGCGATGCCGACATGCTCACCGTGGACCTTACTCAAAAACACATACGGGGACGGCTGGCACAAAGTCTGCTTGCACTTAAAGAAAAATACGGAGTGGCAGACGACGGACAGACACTGAACATAAGTGTGAGCCGTAAGGATATAGCCAATATGTCGAACATGATCACCAACAACGCCATACGCACCCTCTCGGCTTTTGCCTCGGAGGGAATTATCGACATCGAGGGAAAAGCAATAAAAATAATAGATGAGAACGAACTGAATAAAATCTCATTCTACGGATAAAGTTTTATCATATAAGAAATGATCACACAGGAATGAGGAAATTTATCATTTCTGGCTCAATGGTGATGCGGTAATCGCCGTGAGGACGTTTCACAAGACGCCCGTCAACACTTACGCAGGCGTGTTTCGACTCATTCACCACAACCTCACGGGTGCGGAACGGATGTACGCTGCGGTGGGTGAGAAAACGCCCGAAAAAGAGAAGCCACAATCCTGCAATCAACTGGGTGATGCCTGGCTGATAAACCACCGACACATCGAGCAGTCCGCTATATGGCACGGCATTGGGAGTCTGTCCATATCCGGGACCGCTGCCAACGCACACGGTCATAACCCTGCGGCGTATAGTAGTGGCATTAATCTTCATGTCCATCTTGTAGTCCATGCGGTGGAACAGCATAAGGATTGACGAAAACAGTTTTGACAGTGTGCGTGAGCCTAACAGGCTGCGGGTCTGGCGCTTCACGTTCATAAGGTCTGCCGACAATCCTATAAAACAGTTCCTAAAGAATCAAACCAAAAAGGAAGGGATAAAGTTTCTGCAAAAAGTTTTCCAAAATAATTAAGCAAAATTGTAAAAATTACAAAAATAAACATTTTTATTGTATG
>JAGAPI010000089.1 GCA_017623335.1 Prevotella sp. | reverse complement strand
TTAGCGACTGCGGGTTGAAGATTGCATCTCACTTCTACAACAAGAATCCACGTGCCGTGATGTTCGGCAAGATACTCAGCGATGAACAGCGCGAGGCACTCACGTGGGATGTGGAGCGCGGAGCTCCCAATGAGATTGTCGAAGAGCCATGGCAGACGTGCAATTGCATAGGCGGCTGGCACTACAACACCGGCATCTATGAGCGCGGAGGTTACAAGAGTGCTGCGGATGTGGTGAAGCAGCTCGTGGATATTGTCAGCAAGAACGGCAACCTGCTGCTCAGTGTTCCGTTGCGTGCCGATGGCACATACGACGAAAAGGAGGCTGCCGTGCTTGACGGCATAGAGGCATGGATGACAGTAAACAAGGAGAGCATCTTTGGCACCCGCCCGTGGGTGAAGTTCGGCGAGGGTCCTGTGGCTGAAAAAGACATTAAGGTGAATGCACAGGGATTCAACGACGGACAATACACGGGTATGACTGCCGCTGACATCCGCTTCAACCAGACAAAGAAATATCTCTATGTCACTCCACTTGGATGGCCCGAGGACGGTAAGATCGTTGTGAAGTCACTGCGCAAGGGAAATCCGTGGTTTAAGAAATCTGTCACCAAAGTGGAGCTGCTCGGCTACGGATGTGTGAAAGCCGTGCAGACAGCCGACGGTCTTGAACTGCAGTTGCCAAAGCCTGTCAATGACATTGCGCCAGTGCTGAAGATAGCGAAATGAAATTTAGTTATTATGGTGGCTGCGTAGCGTGAATTCGGCAATGCTGCAAATCGGTATTGTCTCAACCAAACTAATTGGCGCATGAAAGCAATTTAGTGATGATTGCGGCAGCATTGTCGGGAGCACAGTCGGTGCCCAGCCTGCGCCAAACCTCGGAATAGCCGCGGAGCATTGCCTCGCGGGCATTGCCTGAGGGAAGAATGGCAGAAAGATTGCGCCGGATATGCGCCACGGTGAAAGTGTCGGCAACAAGTTCGGGAACCACCTCGCTGTCGGCGATGAGGTTGACAAGCGAGATATATTTCACCTTCAGGATGTGACGGCGGAGGAATGCCACGAGCTTGGGCAGGGGAGTCTTGTAGCACACTACCTGCGGAACACCGAAGAGCGCGGTCTCAAGCGTAGCCGTGCCGCTGGTGACAAGGGCGGCGGCGGAGTGGCGGAGCAGCGGATAGGTCTGCCCGTAGACTATTGAGACACCCGACGCGCTGGGAAAGCCCGGCGCGGATGCAGCGCTGCCAAGCACCTTTTCATAATAAGCCTGCGGCACCGACGGAGCGGCAGCCACCACAAGCTGATAGTCGTTGAGATAAGGTTGCGCGGCACGTATCATTGTGGGCAGATTATCCTTTATCTCCTGCAGGCGGCTGCCAGCAAGTAGGGCTATTATGGGCTTGTCGGTCAGCGAGTTGTAGGCGCAGAACATCTCCTTGGTGTCAGTGTATGACGCAGTGAACCGCCGCACCTCGTCGGCTGTGGGATTGCCTATATAGTGTATGGGGTAGTGGTGCTTCTTCTCGTAGAAATCAATCTCAAACGGCAGTATTGAGAACATTTCGTTCACATCGCGCCTGATGTTCTTTATACGGTATTCCTTCCATGCCCATATTTTGGGGGAGATATAGTAATACACAGGTATGGATAGCCTGGAATGCACATATTTGGCTATGCTGAGATTGAATCCGGGATAGTCCACAAGAATCACCACGTCGGGACGCCACTGAGCAATGTCGCGCTTGCATAGCTTCATGTTGCCGAGAATCGTGGGCAGATGGAGCAGCACGGGAATGAATCCCATGTAGGCAAGCTCACGGTAGTGCTTTACGAGAGTGCCGCCGGCGGCAGCCATCTTGTCGCCGCCGAAGAAACGGAACTCAGCATGCGGGTCGCTGTTCTTGAGCGACTGCATGAGACATGAGGCGTGAAGGTCGCCGCTCGCCTCGCCGGCAATGATGTAATAATTCATAATTCACAATGCATAATTCATAATTATAGGCTGCGCAGAATTGGTCTTACAATTCATAATTAATTGGCTGCGCAGAGTTTCGTCTTACAATACATAACTCATAACGCAAAATCGGCTGCATAATTTATTGGGCTTGCATTAATTATGAATTATGCATTATGAATTATGAATTGACTCAGAATTTCCAATCCTTCATTATGTCGATGGTCTCATAGTTGGTGATGTCAACCTGCGACGGAGTGATAGCCACGTAGCCGTGGTCGAGCGCCCAGCGGTCAGTGTCCTCAGCCTCGGGCTCATAGTTGTTGTATTCACCCACCAGCCAGTAGTAGTCGAACCCGCGTGCATGGCGGCTTTTCACCACTTCGTTCTCCCAGTCGCCGTTAGCCATACGGCAAATCTTGATGCCCTTGTATGGAGGATTGGCAGGACAGTTTACGTTGAGACACACTCCTGGGAGCATTCCCTCCTGAAGCACTTTCGCCGCCACGCTTCTCACCACCGGCTCCATGGGGCTGAAGTCGGCATCCTCCTCATATCGGCAGAGCGAGAACGCCACCGAGGGAATACGCTTCATGGCTCCCTCGAACACGGCTCCCATCGTGCCCGAATATCGGCTGTTGACCGAGGCATTATCGCCGTGGTTGATGCCGCTCACCACAAGGTCGGGCTTGCGTCCGCCGCACAGTTCGCTGAGTGCCAGTTTCACGCAGTCGATAGGTGTGCCGCTGCACGACCACACCTGCAAGCCCTCCTCCTCGCGCACCTTTTTAAGAAATAAAGGTGACGTGGCGGAGAATGCGCACGAGTATCCGCTGCGTGCCCCTTCCGGAGCGCAAACAATCACATTGCCGAGGGGGCGCAACATCTCAATGAGGCAGTTTATTCCCTTAGCCCTGAAGCCGTCATCGTTGGAAATCAGTATTAATGGTCTGTCTTTTTTCATCATTTTTATTGTTTTCGGGCGCAAAAATACGAAAAAAAGTTTAAATATTACGTTTTCTCGCATAAAATGTGTATCTTTGCAGCGTAAATTTATTATTAAACACCAATTTGCAGGATAAATCTATGGCAAAAATCATAGCAATAGCAAACC
>JAGAPI010000088.1 GCA_017623335.1 Prevotella sp. | reverse complement strand
TTCTTTGTGAGCCCGAACGAGTTGAGCGGCTTTCCTCTCAATGAGAACACCGCCTGAGTGTTCACGTCGCGGCTCTTTGTGATACTTCCGCTTGCCGAGTCACCCTCGGTGATGAATATCGAGCTTTCCTCCTTCTGGTTGTTCTTCGCATCGCAGAAATGTATGCGGCAATCGCGTAGTTTACGGTTGTGCAGGTTGGCTTTCTTGGCACGCTCGCGCGCCAGCTTGGTCACTCCAGCCATCGCCTTGCGCTCTTTCTCGCTTTCCGAAATTTTCTGAAGCATCACCTCCGCCACATCAGCATGCTTGTGCAGATAGTTGTCCACCTCCAACTTTATGAAGTCACCTACATATTTGTTGATGCTCACTCCGCCGTCGGGCACCATGGTGAGTGAGCCGAGCTTGATTTTCGTCTGACTCTCAAACATCGGCTCCTCCACGTTTATGGCTATTGCAGCCACAAGTCCGTTGCGTATGTCGCCATACTCAAAGTTCTTGTTTGAAAATTCCTTTATGGTCTTGGCTATATGCTCCTTGAACGCACTCTGATGCGTACCGCCTTGAGTGGTGTGCTGTCCGTTTACAAACGAATGATACTCTTCACCGTACTGGTTGGTATGTGTGAAGGCAATCTCAATGTCCTCTCCCTTAAGATGTATTATGGGATAGAGTCCGTCGTTGGTCATGGTGTCAGACAACAGGTCCTTCAGTCCGTTGCGGCTTAGAATCCTGCGCCCGTTGTACATTATGGCAAGCCCCGTGTTAAGATAGGTATAGTTGCGGAGCATTGTCTCCACAAAATCGCTGTGGAAGCTGTAGTTCTTAAACAGGGTGTTGTCGGGCTCGAAATAGATGTATGTTCCGTTCTCGTCCTCGGTGTCTTCAGTGGTGTCTGAAATGAGAGTTCCGCGCTCAAACACAAGGTGACGCACCTTACCGTCACGGAAGGACTTCACCTCGAAGTGGGAGCTGAGAGCATTCACCGCCTTAACACCCACACCATTAAGTCCTACACTCTTCTTAAAAGCCTTTGAGTCATACTTGCCTCCGGTGTTGAGCACACTCACCGCCTCAATCAGCTTTCCCTGCGGTATGCCGCGGCCATAGTCGCGCATCGACACACGCAGATTGTCCTCAAGGTCTATCTCGATTCTTTCACCACAGTGCATCTTAAACTCGTCAATGGAGTTGTCCACCACCTCTTTCAGCAGCACATAAATACCGTCTTCAGGCAGATTTCCGTCACCAAGACGACCAATGTACATGCCAGGACGGGTACGCACATGCTCCATGTCCGACAAGTGGCGTATGTTTTCATCGGTGTATTCCACCGACTGCTCTATATTGTCTATTAGTTCTTCGGTCATAGTTTTTGATTGACTTTCGTCGATTTTCAATTCTTCATTCTTCATTGACTTCGTCGATTTTCGACTGCACCTCGGAATAGCTCAAGCAAGCTTGGCTCTTCACTCGGTTTGCACGAAAATTCTTCATTTAATCTCCTTTCTATAGCAGCGGCGGCGCTTATGGTTCACAGGATTGAGCGGTCCCCACTGGCTCTGCACGTTGGCATTGGTTTCCATCTCCACCTGACTCTCGCCCCACTTCCAACCGTATGCGATGTATCTCGGAATAAGGTCGGAAAACATCAGCGCATTGGCTCCCTTTGCACGATATTCGGGCAGCACGCCCATAAGCAGCAGGTCCACACCATCGGTCTTGTGGAACTTCAGCGCACGCAGCACATGCCACCACCCGAAGGGGAACAAACGTCCGTTGCGGCACTTCTGAAACGCCCTCGACATCGAAGGCACCGTTATTCCCACTCCCACGAGCTTATGCTCCGGCGTGTTCCAGTCCTCCACCAATGTCACAATATTGAGGTCCACCACCCGCAGATACATATTTATATATTGGTCTATCTGGCGCGGCGTCATCTCCGAATAGCCGTAAAGGTCCTTGAAGGTCTTGTTTATCACATCGAATATCCGCTGACCGTAGTTCTCCTTGCCGAACACCTCGCTCTTCTTTAGCTTTTTCACATGCAGGTTGTAGCGCTTCTCCACCATCTCCGCTATCTTCATGTATTTCTCGGGCACGCTTTCGGGCACATACATCTTGTACTCAACGTAGTCGTTGTCCTTTTCCCAGCCCTGCATCTTTTCCATGTGCTCGGGATAATATGGATAGTTATATATCGTGGCTTGTGTGCCAAGCTGGTCGAATCCCCATATCAGCATACCCTCAGGATCCATGTCGGTGAAGCCCAGCGGTCCAACAATCTCTGTCATGCCGCGCTCTCTGCCCCATTGCTCCACGGCATTGAGCAGTGCCGCCGACACCTCAGTGTCGTCGATAAAGTCAATCCAACCGAACCTCACGCTCTTGCGCTCCCATTTTTCGTTGGCACGCTTGTTTATTATGGCAGCCACACGGCCAACCACATCACCATTTTTTATCGCTAAGAAATATTCTGCCTCACAAAAGTCAAAGGCGGCGTTCTTGTCATGGGCAAATGTGTTCACCTCGTCCATATATAGGTTTGGCACATTATATTCGTTGCCGCGATACAAGTCGTAATGAAACTGTATGAACTGCTCCAGTCCCTTTTTGTCTGTCACACGACGTATCTCAACGCTTTTATCTGTCATATTGAATTGTTTTCGCATTATTTTTCTTACAAATAGAATACATTATAAGATTTGCAAAGTTACGAATAAGCGAGAACATAACAAAATAAAAAGAAATTTTTTAAGATTTTTTATCGGGCAAGTGCCCTTGTTGGAAAAATGTCAAAAGAATGTGAAAAGTTTTTCCTGAATTTGGGAAATCCGCAAATTTTTATTATTTTTGCATCGCAAAAGTTATGATTTCTTAATGTTGTTTCAAACAATAGAGCCAGACATATTTATTATATGAGATACACGGACTATACCCATGAAGCCATAGAGCTGTTGAAACGGCTTATAGCCATACCGTCAGTAAGTCGTGAGGAAGCTGCGGCTGCCGATTTGCTGTATGACTATGCGGAGAGTTGCGGGCTGCACTGCCGCCGTCACGGCAACAATATCTGGATAATGAACGATGAAGAGTTTTCATCTTTGTGCCCCACGATATTGCTCAACGCCCATATCGACACGGTGAAGCCGTCGGCATCGTGGACGCGCAGTCCGTTTGTGCCGCAGGTTGAGGGTGACCGCCTTTTCGGTCTTGGCAGCAATGATGACGGCGGCGGACTGGTGGCATTGCTTCAGGCTTACCGTATTATGACTGCCGAATTTACACCTTTTTATAATTTGGTGTTCTTAGCATCGTGCGAGGAGGAAGTGTCGGGTGCGGGAGGCATATCGAGCGTGCTGCCGATGCTGCCTAAGATTGACGTTGCCATAGTGGGCGAGCCCACCAACATGCAGCCGGCAATAGCCGAGAAAGGGCTGATGGTGATCGACGGTGTGGCTCACGGCAAGGCGGGACATGCCGCACGTAATGAAGGCGTGAACGCCATCTACGAGGCGCTCAATGACTTTGTGTGGATTCGCGACTATAAGTTTCCGAAGGTCAGTCAGCTGCTCGGACCGGTGAAGATGACGCTCACGGTGGTGGGTGCAGGCAAGCAGCACAATGTGATTCCCGACGAGTGCCGGTTTGTGATTGATGTGCGCAGCAACGAACTGTACTCAAACGAGGAACTGTTTAATATCATACAAGCCAATATGAAGAGCGAACTGAAGGCGCGCTCGTTCAGACTCAACTCGTCGCGTATCAGCATCGATCATCCCATAGTAAGGCGCTGCATGGGCATGGGACTGCATCCGTTTGGCAGTCCGACGCTCAGCGACCAGGCGCTGATGCCTTTCCCCTCGGTGAAATTGGGACCGGGAAAGTCGCGCCGCTCACACACCGCCGACGAGTTTATACATATCTCGGAAATTGACGAGGCAATATCAATGTACGTGCAGTTGTTGAAGGGGCTGGAGTTTTGAGAAAATGAAGAATGATGAATGAAGAGTGAAGAATTGCCTGCGGATATTGTATCCACAGTATTCTTTGTTGTTTATTTGTATTCTTCCATAATATTAAATTTAAAATAATTCAGGATGTAAATAAAGAATAAGAATAGAATATTTAGGTCTAATGAAAATTCAAAAGGCTGAAAAATTCTTCATCCTTCATTCTTCATTCTTCATTTAACATGCGTAAGCTAAGAACTATAGAAATGAACCGTCTCACGGTAGACGAGTATAAGCAAGCGGAGAAGATGCCGCTGGTGGTGGTAATGGATAATGTGCGGTCGATGCACAATGTGGGCAGTGTGTTCCGCACTGCCGATGCGTTTCGCCTTGAGGCGGTGTATCCCTGCGGCATAACGGCAACTCCGCCAAGCAACGAGATTCACAAGACTGCCCTCGGTGCTGAGGAAAGCGTGGACTGGACCTATTTCCCCACTGCGCTTGAGGCTGTGCGCAGCCTGCAGGACAATGGCTACAAGGTGCTGGCAGTGGAGCAGGCTGAGGGCAGTACAAAGTTGCAGGACTTCCATCCCGAGCCGGGCAGGAAATATGCCGTGGTGATGGGCAACGAGGTGAAAGGAGTGGCGCAGGAAGTGATAGATGCTGCCGACGGCTGCTTGGAGATTCCACAGTTTGGCACCAAGCACTCAATGAACGTCAGCGTTACGGCGGGCATCATAATATACAAATTTGCGGAAGGGAAAATTTTAAATGAAGAATGAAGAATCTTCATTCTTCATTTAAAAAACTTCTTGCCGTTCACTATATATATGCCGTGTGGCAGTGCGTCGGTTGATGTGGCATTGATGCGCTGTCCGCTCAGGGTGTAGATGCCAGCGCGCTTTGTGGCAGGGGCGGCGGTAATGTCGCTGATGCCTGTTACAGTTCCCTTGATTCCGTATGTGGCATAATAGCCGCCGTTGGTGAATGGCAGGTCGGCTGTCTGTGGTGAACCGTTGTTGCTGAAGATGATGCCTTCGTTAGTACTCGCTTGTGCCACCTTGTTGCCGTTCCACGACCATTTCCAGACATTGTTTCCGTTGTCGGCCTTGCCTATCTTCTCGCACTTCACTCCCGGCCATTTGTTGGTGGTGTAGTTGCCGGTCTTGTCCCATCGCCAGCAGTACACGGTGGTCCATGTGCTCGGTGCCTCGAAGAATGCGCAGGTCTCGCCCTCGTCCATCTTGCAGAAGTCGGGTATCTTAAATTCTGGGTCCTCCACATCTTTTATCTCGTCGAGCGAGCTGATGTCGGTGTTTGTGGGCACGTAATACTTATATGCCGTACCTTCCATGGCGAGTTTATATCCCGCGGTGCTTGCCGGAGCGGCATCGCCAAGAGCCACAAGTGCATTGCCTTTCGTTCCTTTCACGTTCAGAACAAATCCGCCGGTGGCGGTGGCTGCGCTCACAATCTCGCTCTGGCTGTTGATGCCGAGCAGGCGGCGCAGCGTGATGAGCTTCTTGATGGCAGTCTTGTATGACTTCCAGTGG
>JAGAPI010000013.1 GCA_017623335.1 Prevotella sp. | reverse complement strand
CTATTACGGCAGTTCCAAGAGTGCAATCGTGACCGACTGGAAGGAGCTGAAAGAGCAGTACAGCGGCAAGATGGTTACTCTCGGTGAGTGTGGATATGGCACCAATAATGGCAAGATAACGGAACTTCCCGACATGACCGATATCTGGGCTGCCGGCGGTAAATATCTTTACGCTATGCCATGGTATGGGGGTGACCTGAAAAACTCCACAAACACGATGGTGTCGGAAGTGTGGTGGAAGAACTTCATGAGTATGAGCAATGTCATCACACGCGACAAGGTTAGGTATTGATTGTAATTATTACTAAATAGAAAGAAAACAACATTCGATGAAAGCAATGAAGAAATATTTAATGCTCTTGGTAATGATGGCTTTGTGTACCATAGCCTTTGCATGTTCAAGCAGCAATGATGAAACGGAAGCTCCGCAGGAGGTATTTTCTGTAAGTGCGCAAAGTCTTAAGTTTCCAAGTGCCGGAGGCACGGAGAGCCTGCTCGTGTCTGCCAGTAAGGGCAGTGTGGCATGCACTTCAGGCGACAGTTGGCTAAAGGTGGAAAGAGTGTCGCAGGGAATAGGCAAGACTGGCTTTAATGTGGCTTGTGATGCAAACACCGTTTATGAATCGCGTACCGCTGAAATCAAGGTTTCTGTTGACGGTGTGGTGAAAGCCACAGTAAACGTTGAGCAGGAGGCGGCATCAAAGCCTGTGGTTGCAGAAACAGGACTACTCGGTGTGGGATGGAATCTTGGAAATCAGATGGATTCTCACAACAATGGCGTTGCAGGTGAGACGGCATGGGGAAATCCCAAGGCTACTCAGGCAACATTCGACGCTGTTAAAAAAGCCGGCTTTACATCGGTGCGCATTCCCGTTACATGGATGGGGCATGTGGGCAAGGCTCCGGAATATAAGATTGAGGAGGCATGGCTCAACCGTGTTGCCGAACTTGTGGGCTATGCTGAGAAGG
The DNA here is from genome assembly GCA_017623335.1 of Prevotella sp. The sequence goes on along the minus strand of JAGAPI010000013.1, from coordinate 1,824 downwards.
CAGGACTTAAGGTGATTGTGAATATCCATCATGACGGTGGCGACAGCAAGTATTGGCTCGACATTGTGAATGCGGCAAAGAGTGAGAGCAAAAACACTGAGGTGAAGGCTCAGCTCAAGGCTATGTGGATGCAGATAGCAGAGAAGTTTAAGAACACTGGCGATTTCCTGATGTTTGAGTCGATGAACGAGATTCAGGACGGAAAGTGGGGCTGGGGAGCCAACCGCACCGACGGCGGAAAGCAATATAAGGTGCTTAACGAGTGGCAGCAGACGTTTGTAGATGCCGTGCGTGCCGTGGGCGGCAAAAACAGTGACCGCTGGCTTGGCGTATGCGGATATTCTGCCAATCCTGACCTTACGATGGAGAACCTGAAAATACCGGACGACAATGCCAAGGGACGCCTCATGGTGTCCGTACACGACTATGGTCCCACGGAATATACTCTTGAGTGTAAGTATTCTGAATGGGGACACACGGGGGCTGCGGACAAGAAGGCTCCGGGAAACGTGAACGAAGACTACTTCAAAAATCTTTTCCAAAAGCTGAAAACCACGTTTGTTGACAAGGGCTATCCTGTATATATTGGTGAGACTGGTAACTGCTATCGTGGTGATGCACGTGCAGAGCTGTTCCGCAAATATTTCTTGGAATATGTTGCCAAGGCTGCACGCACCTATGGACTTTCTGTCATTCTTTGGGACAATGGCACGAAGAATGCCGGCAGAGAGTGCCACGGATATTTTGATCATGCCACGGGTGCATACCTTAATAATGCTGAAGAGATGGTCAAGGCGTTTGTAAAGGGATATACCGACAACAGTACAGGTTACACCCTGCAGTCGGTTTATGATAATGCTCCAAAATGATGAAAAAGATTATTTGTATAGCTCTGCTTGCCGTGATAGTGGCGGCATGCGGCAGAAAAAAGGCAAGTGACCCGTTGGCTGACACCGGCAGGACACAGCGCACGGAGAATCTGCTGGCAAACATGAAGGCGCAGGCTGACAGTGCCGGCTATATGTTCGGTCATCAGGATACCTATATGTATGGTGTAGGATGGTGGGGCGACAGCCTGCGTTCCGATGTGAAAAGCATAACGGGTGATATGCCTGCCGTGTTTGGAATTGACCTCGGACATCTGGAACTGGGCGATTCGCTCAATCTCGACGGTGTCTCCTTCGACATGATGCGGCGTGCTGTTTTCCAGCATTTCGAGCGTGGAGGAGTGATTACCGTAAGCTGGCATTGCAATAATCCGCTCACGGGGGGCTCGGCATGGGTGAAGCCCGACAGCATCACTCCGCAGGAGAAGAAAACCGTGGCTTCGGTACTTGAAGGTGGCGAGATGCATGACAAATATCTTTCATGGCTCGACAAGGTTGCCGATTTCTTCAATTCCTTGGAAACTCCATACGGAGTGAAAGTGCCGGTAATATTCCGCCCTTACCATGAGCACACTGGCAGCTGGTTCTGGTGGGGAGAGCGTCTTTGCACCAAGGAGCAGTACAGACAGCTTTGGGCAATGACCGTGCAGCGGATGAAAGAACAGGGCGTGACCAATCTTCTTTGGGCATATTCGCCGGGAATAGAGAGTCGCGGGGACAGCGTGAAATATATGGAGCGCTATCCCGGTGATGACATTATCGATGTCATGGGACTTGACTATTATTGTAGTGCTGGGGCTGACGATACGGTGGCTGTGGCAAAGTATGCCGAAGACATCAACCGCGAACTTGGCATGATTTGTTCTATTGCAAAAAGTCATAGTAAGGTGGCTGCACTTACCGAAACGGGATTCTCTGGCATCAAGGCTGACAACTG
>JAGAPI010000012.1 GCA_017623335.1 Prevotella sp. | reverse complement strand
TCTCCAAATGCAGTGTCACACAGGTGCTCTTTATTATGTTGAATTTCTTCTTCATTGTTTTTCTTTCTTTAAGAATTGTAAGAAAAGTAAGAGTGGTAAGAGGTCCTAACTCCACACTATTTTACATAATCTCTCTCGGGTCGGTGATTACTCCTGTCACGGCGGCGGCAGCGGCAACAAGTGGTGATGCCAGCACTGTGCGGGTTCCAGGTCCCTGACGGCCCTCAAAATTACGGTTGCTGGTTGACACACTCAGCTTGCCTGCTGGAATCTTGTCATCGTTCATAGCAAGACATGCCGAGCAGCCGGGCTGACGGATTTCAAAGCCAGCCTCCTCAAGCACCTTGTCGAGACCTTCCTCACGAATCTGAGCGTCCACCATCCATGAGCCCGGCACAAGCCAAGCCACCACATCGTCGGCTTTCTTCTTACCCTTCACAATGCTTGCAAAGGCGCGGAAGTCCTCAATACGGCCGTTGGTGCAGGCACCGAGGAACACATAGTCAACTTTTTTGCCCAGCATCTTCTCGCCGGGATTGAAGCCCATGTAGCCGAGCGACTGGAGATAGCTTGCGCGTCCTGCCTCGTCGATGGTCTCAATGGCAGGGATAGTCTCTGTGATGCCGATACCCATGCCAGGGTTTGTACCGTAGGTAACACGTGGCTCAATGTCGGCGGCATTGTAGGTCAGTTCCTTGTCGAACACGGCATCGTCGCCGCTCTTCAAGGTCTTCCAATATTCCACAGCCTTATCCCATTCCTCGCCCTTCGGCGCATACTCACGGCCATTGATATATTCAAATGTCTTCTCGTCGGGAGCAACAAAACCGCCGCGGGCACCCATCTCTATCGAGAGGTTGCACAGTGTGAGGCGGCCCTCCATTGAGAGGTCTCTCACCACGCTGCCACTATACTCCACAAAATATCCTGTGGCACCGCTTGTGGTGAGCTGCGCCATGAGGTAGAGAGCCACGTCCTTGGCTGTGACACCCTTTTGCAGAGTGCCCTCAATGTTGATACGCATCGACTTTGGCTTGCTCTGCAGGATGCACTGCGAAGCCATCACCATCTCCACCTCAGAAGTTCCGATACCGAAGGCAACTGCACCCATGGCACCATGGGTAGAGGTGTGGGAGTCGCCGCAGACGATGGTCATGCCCGGCAACGACAGTCCACGCTCCGGACCTACCACGTGGATGATACCGTTTTTCTGGTTCATCATGCCAAAGTGGTTGAGACCGAAGTCGGCGGCGTTCTTTGCCAGTGTGTCCACCTGTGTCTTTGATACGGGGTCTTCTATCGGCTTGTCCTGATCATGAGTTGGCGTATTGTGGTCGGGCATGCAGAAAATCTGCTCCGGACGGAAACACTTGATACCTCTTGCCTTCATTCCGGCAAACGCCTGTGGCGATGTCACCTCGTGGCAGTAGAGTCTGTCTATATACAGCTGTGTGGGACCGTCGTCAACAACCTGCACCACATGCTTATCCCAAATCTTGTCGAATAATGTATTCATTGTTTTTATCTTTATTTTCTTCTCTTATTTCTTAAACTTGTTAATACAATCTATGTACGCCTCAACGCTGGCGGTCACGATGTCGGTGTTGGCTCCGAAACCGTAGTAAACGCTGCCGTCATACTCCACCTGCATGTGCACCTTACCCACATCGTCGGAGCCTTTGCTTATTGCCTGGATGGTGAACTCCTTGAGAGTCATCTGACGCTTGATGATGTTCTTCAGCGCCTTAATTGCAGCATCCACAGGACCGTTGCCCGATGCCGAAGCCTCGAACTTCTCTCCGGCAAGGTCAAGCCCTATACAAGCCACGCTCTTCACGCCCATGCCGGTGGTCACCTGCAGATAGTCGAGCTTGATGCTGCGGCTCATGGCACGCTCCATGCCGGCAAGCATCAGAATGTCATCGTCGTGCACCTCTTTCTTGCGGTCGGCAAGTTTCAGGAACTCCTGATAAGTGTTGTCGAGCTTCTCGCCCTCCATCTCAATGCCCAGCACGCTCAGACGGTGCTTCAGTGCGGCACGTCCGCTACGGGCTGTCAGCACTATAGAGTTATCATCGATACCCACATCCTTCGGGTCCATAATCTCATAGGTCTGAACGTTTTTCAGCACACCGTCCTGGTGTATGCCGCTTGAGTGTGCAAAGGCGTTGCGTCCCACAATAGCCTTATTGGGCTGCACGGGCATGTTCATCAGCGATGAAATCATGCGGCTTGTGGGATAAATCTTCTGGGTGTTTATGTTGGTCTCGATTCCAAGTCCCTTGTGGCACTTCAGAATCATTGCAATCTCCTCCTCGCTGGTGTTTCCCGCACGCTC
>JAGAPI010000087.1 GCA_017623335.1 Prevotella sp. | reverse complement strand
GCCCTGATTGCCATGGGCAACATGGAGCAGCGGTGCATTAAGCGGTTTACATCAAATCCGCGTGTTGAGGTGGTGCTCAATGCCGTGACAACATGCAAGATAAGCGAGGCAGACATGGCGCGCAGCGTGTATGCCATTTATAATAAGGTGCTCGACTCGAACACCTTGCAACTGATGGACGATGATGCCCGTGACATACTTGCCACGCTGATAAAGGCTGGTGTTACAGGTGACGTAAGATGGGTGGAAGGAGAGAGGCAGAATGCTGCGCGGTCGCTGAGCGACGACACTTGCTGGCGGCAGATATTGCTGTATGCCCACCATGAGAACATCATGGACGTAGTGAGGCATGGAATGGAGGTGACAGGAGCCATGCCGTCGACTGTGCCCGATGTGGCGGCTATACCGTGTTATATGCCCAAGGGATTTAAGCAGGCAAGAGCCTTCACGCTTACTATGGCAGATGTCAACGAACAGGTAATTTACATTATAAAGGCACTGCAGAAAGAAGCGTCTCATAATATGATTTCGGTCAACAGTCTGGTACAGCTGCAAAAATTGTTGTACGGACATGAGATAAACGAGGAAAAACTTGCAGAGACACTGTCTTATCACGACATCGACCGCTTTGCCGCAAGGCTCATGGCGGTGATGGAGGATATGACGCTGCTCGATGAGGGATATATGATACTGCCGCCGCTGAGAGACAGGAAGGCGCAGCGGCTCCAGGCAAAAATAGAAAACAGACTAACGATATAATTTATTATGGCTACTAAGACACAATATGACATAAAAGCCGACATGCACTATCTGAAGTTGCTGTCGAAATCGTTTCCAACCATTGCCGAGGCAAGCACCGAGATTATCAATCTTGAGGCTATACTCAATCTGCCAAAGGGGACGGAGCACTTTCTTGCCGACCTGCATGGCGAGCACGAGGCTTTCCAGCATGTGCTGAAAAATGCCTCAGGCAACATTCGCCGTAAGGTGAGCGAGTTGTTTGGCAATACCATCAGGGAAACTGAGATTCACGAGCTGTGTACGCTCATTTATTATCCCGAGCAGAAACTTGAGCTTATAAAGGCTGCCGACAATGACATCACCGACTGGTATCACATCACCATACACCAACTGGTGCGCGTGTGCCGTGATGTGGCGAGCAAGTACACACACTCAAAGGTGCGCAAGTCGCTGCCTGCCGATTTCTCATATATCATAGAGGAGTTGCTCCATGAGCGTACCGAGGACATCAACAAGGCGGCATACGTGAACGTGATTGTCGACACTATCATCACTACAGGGCGTGCCGACGATTTCATCACGGCACTCTGTTATGTGATACAGCGGCTGGCAATAGACCAGCTGCACATTCTCGGCGACATCTACGACCGCGGTCCCGGAGCACACATAATCATGGACACCCTGCGCCACTATCACTCGTGGGACATACAGTGGGGCAACCACGATATTCTGTGGATGGGAGCCTTTGCCGGCAACGATGCGTGTATATGTAACGTGTTGCGGCTGTCGTTGCGCTACGCCAATCTCACCACTCTTGAAGAGGGGTATGCCATCAACCTTGTGCCGTTGGCTACGTTTGCCATGGAGACATACGCCGATGACCCCTGCGAGGAGTTTATGCCAAAGCTGATGAAAGACAGCAAGATGGACGAAAATACCAAGACACTCACGGCAAAGATGCACAAGGCGATAGCAGTGTTGCAGTTTAAGACTGAGGCTGAGATTTTCAAGCGCCGTCCGGAGTGGGGCATGCAGCACCGCAGTATGTTCGACCTTGTGGACTACAGGCGCGGTGTGTGTACCATTGACGGCAAGGAATATCCTATGACCAGCTGTATGTTCCCCACCATCAACCCGGAGTGTCCCAATGCTCTCACTCCCGAGGAAAAGGACCTTATGGACCGTCTGCGCCATTCGTTTGCAGTGAGCGAGAAACTCCACAAGCACATCTCCGCCATGCTCAGCCACGGCTGTATGTACACCATCTGCAACAGCAATCTGTTGTTTCATGCCGCCATTCCGCTCAATGAGGACGGTTCGCTGCGTGAGGTTGTGGTGGCTGACGGCTCTAAGTATAAAGGACGTGAGCTGATGCACGAGATTGGTGTGAGCATCCGCTCGGCGTTCACTGCCGATACCGATCCATGTGACCGCAGTGCAGCCATCGACTATTTCCTCTATCTGTGGTGCGGCAAGG
>JAGAPI010000086.1 GCA_017623335.1 Prevotella sp. | reverse complement strand
TCCGCTGTATGTGCTCAGGTCGTCGGCAATGCTCTGCTCGTCGCCTATGTCGATCATTATGTTTTGGAATATTCCCGTTTTCGACCGTTCGCTTATTGGCAGCGGCAGTCCGCACTGCAGCATATACTGCAGCAGTCCTACCGTTTTCAGGCATACCGACTTTCCTCCGGCGTTGGGACCCGAAATCACCAGTATGCGTTTCTCGCCTGTAAGCATGATGTCAAGCGGCACCACTTTTTTCTGCTGTTTTGCCAACTGCAGCGCAAGTAGCGGGTGGCGTGCCTCAATCCAGTCAATGTGGGGCTTGCTGTCTACGTTTGGCTCGGTGGCTCCAGTTGTGTCGGCAAATATCGCCTTTGCCCTTATCATATCGATGTTTGCCAGTAGGCGGTACGAGTCCACAATCTCCTTGGCGTGGGGGCGCACCAGTGCCGCAAAGTCTTTCAGTATCTTAATCATCTCCCGGCGCTCCTCGGCTTCCAGCTCACGCACCCTGTTGTTTGCCTCCACCACTTCGGTCGGCTCTATGAACACGGTCTTGCCGCTGGCACTCTCATCGTGTACTATTCCCTTTATCCTGCGCTTCATGCCCGGAGCCACAGGAATCACGAGGCGTCCGTCGCGCATTGTCGGTGTCACGTCCTTCTCCACCAGTCCCTCGCTCTGTGCCGCCCTTAATATATTATATAATGTACGCGAGATGCTTCCCTCTGTGCTTGCCAGCTGCCGGCGTATGCCAAGCAGTGTCGGCGATGCGTCGTCGCGCATCTTTCCCCATTTGTCGAGAATCTGCTCTATGCGCTGTGTTATGTTCGGGAATGTCATTATCTCTTCGGTCAGCGCATGCAGGGCAGGGTAGGGATAGGTGGCAGTGGTGTCATCGTCGCTGTCGTTGCCGCTGTCCTCGCTGTCGGTGCGGTTGAGAAACCTCACAATGTCGATTATGGTATGTAGCGAGCGGTTGAGGTCCCACATCTCGTCTTCTTCGATGTAGGTGCCTTCAAGTCTCAGCCGTGCCACCGATTCCCTCACGTCGAAAAAGTTGTGAGTGGGAAAAGTGTCGTCTTCCGACATCAAGTGCCGGAACTCTTTTACTTCCTGTAACCGTTGTCTTATAACTGCCGCATCGGTGCTGAACTCAATCCCGTCCACCTTTTCCTTACCCAAGGTGCTCAGGCAGTTTGCACGCAACAATTGTCTTATTTCGTTAAATCCAATTTTCTGTTCGTAGTTGTTCGGATAAGTCATTTTTTTGTTCTTATTCTTTATTTTCAGTGCAAAGATAGTGCAAATTGAGTGAAATACAAAATAAATCGCGATTTATTTTTATTTCCGAGATGCCGCCTGTCTTATCAAAAGATAGTGCAAATTGAGTGAAATACAAAATAAATCTCGATTTATTTTTATTTCCGAGATGCCGCCTATCTTATTTAAAGATAGTGCAAATTGAGTGAAATACAAAATAAAATGACATAATTTAGGCACGGATTACACGGATTTCACAGTTTTTTCTCTCATTAATCTGTGTATTCCGTGTAATCCGTGCCTAAAAAAGAAGTAGAAGGCTGGTTTTGACACACCTCCTCAAGATTAAAAAAAGCGGCTGAAAATATCAGCCGCGATGTTGTTTGAGCTTTGGTGGATGCACACCGTCATAATATAAATCGCTGAAACAGTTCATGTCAATGCCGTGCGAGTGGTGTCTCACCACAAAGCGTCTGCCATCCACATAACGCTGCTCAATCTTGAATACGATGGAACATTTTTCTACAAACACATAGTTTGTACCCACGAAGCAGATGCCGTTACCCTCTCTTATTTCTCCACGCCGGTAAGGGTAGCTGCCGTTTAGCCTGCTGTCACGTATATAGTAGAAGTCGCTGTCCTTCCAAAATTCCATGTGACCAATCTTCACTAATTCGGGACGGTGGGTGAAGATGACGTGAGAACTGAGATTCACCCAATATTCCCTACCGCTTTCTATGGCATGCAAGAAACCGCCTTCCGTGAGTTCTGCAAAATCAAACTGTCGTTTAAGATTTGGAATTTCTTCTCCGTTTTCGTTCAGCAGCTGATAGTGTCCGTGATAATTTTTTGCCACCATCAGTCCGTATGCCGGCGGTGACACGTATTTCCAGTCTGAGATATTCAGCCACTTAAACTGGTCATACCAGGCTGTCCTGTAAATCGAATATGAATTTTTTGTTATCTGTTTTACCTTTATGTTCACAGGCAGTTCATAGTCGTTTAAACTCAGTCCTGCGACATACCCTACATCCTTAAATTCGTTATTTCGGTTTAGTCTTGTTGCCCTTCTGCTGTTGAAGTCATCCACGTATTGCTGCCATCTTGCTTTTTGCATGTTCCAGTCTTCGGTATTTATTGGATGCAGCGGCTGTTGGGGATATTTTTGGATAAACCGTTCTCCCTGCTCGTCTTCAAAAAGCAAAGTGCAGTCCATCTTGTCACGGTAGATATATAGCTTTTGAGGCTCCGAAGGCTGTATCAGAAAGTTTCTGAATCTCAAAGCGCCATCACCGTTTCTGCTAAGAGTCTCGCTTGTCACATAATCTGTGTCTTTCATCATTCGGGTCTTTACTCGCGGATAGAGCTTGAATCCGTCAGAGGTACTGAATTCCAGCGCACCGTGTCTCTCGGTGCGCGGCTCACTGCCAAACCTCACGCCGTTCACCAAGTCAATCCATGGCTGTTTTCTGTCGGCAGACCTTCTCGAATACAGCTTTGCAAAACCGTATGACTTTAGTTCCACATTATTATATATGCATGACAAAACGATGTTCCCGTCCTTGTCCGCCACACCTGTCTTTCCGTCATCACCCGCCGTCAGGCGGTATCCGAATGCCGTGTCGAGCGAACTTCTTTGTCCTTCGTGAGTGAGAATCATTATCATCTGCGTGCGGTTATCACACGTTGCCGTCTGTCTGTCGGAATATGTATGTACATTCATCGCCACCGTACTGACGGTTGTCTCCGTGTGTCCCTTGCCTGCCGTGCGGCCTTCAAACATCGCGAGCCAGTCCCTGTCTTCCGACGGTAATCCGAAAAGACGGTATAAACCGACATTGTCAAGAATCAGACAGAACTTTTTGCCGTTGAACACTCTCATTCCGCGACCCACCTGCTGCATATATTTTGAGAGCGACAGGGTGGGGCGTGCCAACTGTATAAACTCCACGTCGGGACAGTCGAATCCCTCGCCAAACAAATCTACATTCACAAGAACGTCAGTCCTCCCATTCTTGAAGTCTGCCAGCAGCCTTTTTCTTTCCTCTGCCGGAGTCTTGCTGCTGATAACGGCTGCGCTGACACCGTTCTTTACATAATGTTCTGCAATATGCTCAGCATGCGTGATGTTGATGGCATACACTATGCCTTTCTTGCCTGCCGCATATCTCGTCACGGTGTCGCAAAGCCGCCCAATGCTTGGCATCACGTCCAGCTTCTCGCTCATCTCACTCATCGAATAGTCGCCGTCCGCTCCACGCTTTCTCAGACCGTTCACAATCTGCTGGTCCCTGCTGTTGGGGGCAATCGACATGTAGTCATATAGCGACAGCCATCCTTCTGCAATGAAACGGTTCATCGACCATGATTGCAGCAGCACCTCAAACAAGTCGGTAAATCCCTGCTTCTTCAATCGGCAAGGCGTGGCTGTAAATCCGAGGAACCTCGCTTCCTGCCATCTGTCCCACATCTTCTTGTATGTCGCTGCCACTGCATGGTGTGCCTCGTCAATCACCACCAATGAAGGAGTAAACTCCAGATTCTCTATCCTCCGCGATATGGTCTGGATTGACTCCACCATAATATTCCCGTCATCAATCCCAAGTCTGCGGATAGTGTCTTTTATCTGCTCCACCAGCTCCCTGCGGTGCGCTACAATCAGAATGCACGAGGATTGACTGCCTGCACCTTCCCTTTCAATAAGGCCGCAACAGGTTGCGGCCCTACATTCTTCATTTACTAATGAAGCGAGCACCACCGTCTTTCCCGTTCCCGTTGGCATCTGCACCATCACACTCCTGTGACTTCTGAATGCCTCCACAGTCCTGCTGCAAATATCTTTCTGATAATCTCTCAGCATTGCCTATATATATCGTTCACTTGCTCTGCTATCTTATCCCAATCATATTTTCCCATGTCGTAATCTATACGCTGTATAGGTTTGTTTATAATATCTTGCAGTTTATTTGCCAGAGCATCCACATCACCGCAGGGGAAATAATTCTCCTTCGGCAAACCAACTTCCATATTTGCCGGAATATCGCTCACCATTACGGGCAAATGATAGCTCATTGCCTCCAGCAGCGCTATCGGCAGTCCTTCATGGCTCGAAGGCAGACAATACGCCTTGGCATTGGACAGCAGCGAGTGCAGCTTCCGTCCCTTTACGAATCCTGTCAGCACAACTCCGTTCTTCCTCGCCATTTCCTTCAGTCCGCGGGAATATTCGTCCTCAAAGTCCGTGTCGCCTGCCAGCACCAGCTTAACATCAGCATTTGGATTGACTTCATCGATTTTGCAATTCTTCACTCTTAGTTCTTCACTCTTCACTTTAACCATCGCCTCCACCAAATGATGCAGGTTCTTCTCGGGCACAAAGCGGCACATGCCAAGTATATACTTCCCCTTCTCTATGCCCAGTTCCCCAAAATATTCGGGATAGTCGCATATCTCAGGTGACGGCACGCCGTTATATATCAGATGTACATGCTCAGTCCTGCCATACTTCCTTGCAATGAGACTCTTTATTACATCCGATATCACAATCACCTCATCTGCAAATCTACATCCCATTCTCTCACCAAGTTTCAAAATTGTCTTTGCGGCAAATCCCCATTTGTCGCGGTCGTAGTCGGGACCGTGGTGTGTGAACACCACCTTCATTCCCAGCAACTTGGCGTAAGGCACCAGCAATGCCGGTCCTATGGCATGTATATGCAGCACATCTGCTCCAAGCTTCTTCGCCTCGTTTATCGCCCTGAATGTATGGATAATCGCCTCAAGCGATTTCTTCTTTGGTGACGGTAGAGTGACAAGCTTCACTCCCCTCCATTCCGTCAATCCGTCGCTCACGTAGTTCGAGCGGCGTATCACGGTCACGTCCTCACCTTTCTCCGCAATCCTCGGAAACAGTTCCTCGCAGTGCGTCTCCACTCCGCCCATGACATTGGGAATGCCACGGGTACCGGTAACAACTATTTTCATTATTGTCCTTTCAAGACATTTTTATTTTATTTCAATCTTTCTGTCCGTCTCTGCCTTTGTCGCCTCATATCCCTGACCTGCAACATCGGCATTCACGATATCCTCGCCGCGCTTGCCCTTCAACGCCTCTTTTGATTCATTGGAAAGTCCGTT
>JAGAPI010000011.1 GCA_017623335.1 Prevotella sp. | reverse complement strand
GGTGCTGGCAGCTTGCCATATCATAGAGGTAATTGAATGTTATGTGGTCGTTTACGCCCCATTTTGTCTCATTGCGTTCTGCCGAAGAGAAGTCCGCCTCGCTCACAATGGTGGAATAGCCGCCAGTGCGCAGATACCCCTGCATGTTAGTGAAGTTTATATCGCCACCATATAGAAAGCTGCTTTTGTACCCTTGTTCATTAAGTGATTGTGCTATACATGGCAACGTACGGCTTTTCACCGGCAGTTTCATTACCGACTGTGTAGGGAAACTGTGATAGCCGCTCAGTGTCGACACCATACCGCGGTCGGTGCGGAAACTGTTGCTGTAACAATTGGTGAATATCACCCCCTCACGGGCAAGCCTGTTGTAGTTGGGTGTTATATCCTTGCGTGTCCCCACGATGTCGGTAAACTGTCCGCCAAAGCCTTCCATTATTATAAGTATGATGTTGGGGCGCGTGGTGTTGAGCAGCTGTACCGTATCGGATGGTGTAGCCACATATAAGCCCGAGAACAGTTTTTTGCGCCTATCTTCATCAAAATAGTCGAATTCATCGGCATAACTCTCAGCTTTTCCCAAAGAATAAAGCATACTGAAGCATGGGTTCACAGCCGAATGATTCAGAAATTCCTTGTCGGAGAAGAAAGCCTTGCCTATGTTGGCAGTGCTTTCGCCAAGCCCTCCGCGAATGCTTATTGCCAGCGGTGCGGCAAGCAGAAGCATTGCAACATACATCTCTACAATGCGGCGTGAGGAAGACAGCGGCTGCAACCTTTTAGGTGTCATCCTTATCAGCAGCCACGCAATCACTAAAGCATAAACCGCAAATGCCAGCACGCGCCATGCTATGAACGCTGTGGAGACACTGGCAAAAGCCTGTTGGGGCGAGTTGAGATAAAAAAATATTGTGGCATCGAGCTTGAACTGCCAGAAAGGATAAAGGGCGAGGTCGGCAATGAATGCAGCACTCACCAATATTGCCACTATAATATAATAAGGTGTGAGGATGCGGCGGATTTTAAGTTTCTTGCCAATACACGCAGTTGCCATTATCAGGAAAAACGGGAAAACAATGAGATAGCCCGTCATCGGCACATCAAGCGTCATGCCATGGAGCATTACGCTAAATATGTCAGTTATGCCAATATGTATGTCGTCGGGGCAGTCAATCCACATAAACAGCGGCTTTTGCAGGCAGAACAGTGCCAGCATCATCACATATATGCGCAATAAAAACAGCAGTCTCGTCTTCATCGTCAGCACCAACGATGACAGAATGGACAACAGCCTCACAAAAACAGACACAATATAACAAACGGTTTTGCTCATAAAAACTGCATATATACATAAAATTATTGGCAAAGGTAATACAAAAAAAGCGAATTGCAAAGAAAAAGGTACGTTTAATGATTGATATATCGAAAAAAATGTCTAAATTTGCACAAGAAACTGAAAATAAGCAAATGCAAGACGATTTTGACATAAGACAGGAACAGTATGGCACGGGCAGCGAGAAGGATTTTGAGAATGCCTTGCGCCCTCTCCGTTTCGGTGATTTCAGCGGACAGGAGAAGGTGGTGAGCAATCTTGAAATTTTTGTTGAGGCTGCAAAATACCGTGGTGAACCGCTTGACCACACCCTGTTGCACGGTCCTCCGGGACTGGGTAAGACCACTCTGAGCAATATCATTGCCAATGAACTTGGAGTAGGGTTTAAGGTGACGAGTGGTCCGGTGCTCGACAAACCTGGCGACCTTGCCGGTATACTTACATCACTGGAGAAGAATGACGTGCTGTTTATCGATGAGATTCACCGTCTGTCGCCCATAGTGGAGGAATACCTCTATTCGGCGATGGAGGACTACCGCATTGACATAATGATAGATAAAGGTCCGTCGGCGCGCAGCATTCAGATAGACCTCAATCCCTTCACGCTTGTGGCAGCCACTACCCGCAGCGGTCTGCTCACGGCTCCGTTGCGTGCTCGCTTCGGCATCAACATGCACTTGGAGTATTACGATTCAGAGACCCTGCAGCGCATCGTGGAGCGTTCGGCAAAGCTCATGGGAGTGCCTATCACCGAGGATGCTGCCCTTGAGATAGCGGGGCGCAGCCGTGGAACGCCACGTATTGCAAACGCGCTACTCCGGCGTGTCAGGGACTTCGCCCAGGTGAAGGGCAACGGCGGCATTGACATGAGGATTACCAACATTGCCTTGGCTGCACTCAATATCGACAGATACGGACTGGACGAGATTGACAACAAGATACTGCTCACCATCATCGATAAGTTTAAGGGCGGTCCAGTGGGCATAAGCACCATTGCCACAGCCATTGGCGAAGACAGCGGCACAGTGGAGGAGGTCTACGAGCCGTTCCTCATCATGGAGGGATTCCTGAAGCGCACGCCCCGCGGAAGAATGGTCACCGAGCTGGCTTACAAGCATTACAACCGCAATCCATACGGCGGCAACATCATGCAGCAGGATTTATTTGATTGAGGGTAGAAAGCGATAATTTAATTATAAGATATATAAGATTTATATGACTTATAAAAATTATGCTAATTATAATAAAAACAATATGACAACAGCGATATTCGTGGGAAGTTTCGACCCATACACCATAGGGCATGACAACATCCTGCGCCGTGCACTGCCAATGTTCGACAGGGTTGTGATAGGCGTGGGTGTGAACGAGAGTAAGAAATATATGTTCTCGTCCGAAGTGCGCGTGGCAGCCATTGCCAGTCTTTATGCCGATGAGCCAAAGGTGGAGGTCAAGGCATACAGCGACCTGACCGTTGACTTTGCCCGT
>JAGAPI010000010.1 GCA_017623335.1 Prevotella sp. | reverse complement strand
GCCCGACAGCTGCGCTGCATCTGCCGACTGCCTGAACAGCCTGCGCGAGGTGTTTGAGCGCCATGACGTGTTCAGTCCGGCAATGATCGACGGACTTATCGACGGACTGCGGAAATACGGCGACCGCACACTGCGTCAGGACATTGAGGGCAACGACGAGGAAATACAGAAGCTGGTGGAGCAGTTCTTCCACTGCGGATAAAACTACAATTAAAAAAGGAAAATCCACTGCGTATGACGCAGGAGCATGCGCAGTGGAAAATAAAAAAAAGTTAAGTTTCACGCATTTTGTCTGCTTATTCATTTTTTTAATGTAATTTTGCATCTACATTATTATCTTTACAAGAAAAAACAATGCACACAAGAGAAGAAAAGATAGAAGCGTTCGGACGATTTCTCGACACGCTCGACACACTGCGTGAGAAATGCCCGTGGGACAGGAAACAAACCAACGAAAGCCTACGCCCCAACACTATAGAGGAGACCTACGAACTGTGCGAGGCACTAATGAACAACGACCAGAATAACATCTGCAAGGAACTGGGCGATGTACTTCTACATATTGGATTTTATGCGCGCATAGGCGAGGAGACTGAGGATTTTGACATTGCCGATGTATGCAACAAACTTACAGACAAACTGATATTCCGCCATCCCCACGTCTACCATCCGTCGCAGGTGGGAGCGCCCCACCCCCGTCCGCTGCCATACGGCACGGAGAACGACGGAAAGACCGACGAGTATGGCACCGAACAGTTCAGCACAGCAAAGACCAGCGGCGAGGTGAAACAGAACTGGGAGCAGATAAAGCAGAAGGAAAAGGATGGCAACAAAAGCGTGCTGAGCGGAGTACCCACGGCACTGCCGGCGCTCATCAAGGCATACCGCATACAGGAGAAGGCACGCAATGTAGGATTCGACTGGCAGGACCGCGGCGACGTGTGGGCAAAGGTGCATGAGGAAATCGACGAGCTGCGCGCCGAACTGGAAAAAGACAGCGACAAGGACTGCAAGAACGGTGAATTGGGCGACGTGCTGTTCAGCATCGTAAATGCCGCACGTCTGTATAAACTTAATCCCGACACAGCCCTTGAAATGACAAACCGCAAGTTTATAAGCCGCTTCAACTATATAGAAGAGCGGTGCAAGCATCAAGGCAAAGATATAAAAGAAATGGCCCTCGGAGAGCTCGACGCTCTGTGGAACGAGGCAAAGGAAAAGGAAAAACAATAAGAAACCATAGGGCAAATCAGGCTTATTAGCCCTATCAGCCACATTTCCCCTATAAGACTTAAATTAATTCAAAAAAAATAATAAAAACAGTTATGAGAAAAACAGCAATTTGCGCACTCATTGCGCTTGCCATGACCACACTGGTGAACTGCGGAAACAAAACCCAGCAAGGTCCGGCAATGGATTCAGACACCGTGGTGATAGAGAACAACAATCCTGTGACACTGTTTGGAGTGTGCGCCGACGGTACAGCCATGAACACCCTGCAGATGATTACCGACAACAACGACACCCTGAGCCTGAGCATCGACAAAGCTATGGAGTCCGGACAGGTGTTTGGAGGACTGCTTGCAGGCGACAGAATGGCAGTGGTGGCAAACAGCGACAGAACAGAAGCTTCGTTTGTGCTCAACATCAACACCCTTCTGGGACAATGGTTCATGCCTAATCCGCTCGACGGAAGTTCGATTGTGGGAATAGACCTTAAAGACGGAGGCATTGCCGAAAGCATAGAGCAGAGCAACATCATCTACAAGACCTGGCGCATAGACGACGGCAAGCTAAACATAACATTGGTAAGAGAGGGCGGCAGTGAAGAGGAAGAAACAGAGGTGTACAACCTGCTGCAGCTCAACAGCGACTCACTGGTGTATGCAAACCCGGAGGACACTCTGAGATATTCGCGTGAGGCAAAGCTCGACCAATAAACCCGATCTGTAAATTCATAGAAGATAACTGATGGAACCATTCAGAGTCCACATTCTTGGATGCGGCAGTGCACACCCCACCCTGCGCCACTTCTCATCGGCGCAGGTGGTGGAGTTGCGCGGTAAACTAATGATTGTAGACTGCGGCGAGGGTACACAGATACAGCTGCGCCGCAGTCATCTGAAGTTTACATCGGTGAACCAGATATACATCTCACACATTCACGGCGACCACTGTCTGGGACTTATGGGACTGATCTCCACATTCGGCATGCTTGGCAGGACCGCACCGCTGCATGTCTATGCCACCGGTGAGCTGGAGCGTCTGCTCAACGACCAGATTGCCGCATTCTGCTCGGGGCTGGAATATCCCGTGGTGTTTCACGCCATAGACACACGTAAGGAGGCTGTGATATACGAGGACCGGAGCATGACCGTCACCACACTACCACTTAGGCACCGTGTGCCCTGCTGCGGTTTCCTGTTCAGGGAAAAGCCTACCCTGCCCCATATCAACCGAAAGATGATTGATTTCTATGATATTCCGATATCGCAGATAAACAACATAAAAAACGGCATGGATTGGACAACGCCCGACGGAGAGGTGATAGCCAACAGCCGGCTCACACTGCCCGCCGAGGAGCCAAGAGCATACGCATACTGCTCAGACACCGTGTACCTGCCGCAGCTGCACGAACGGCTGAAAGGGGTTACCACCATCTATCACGAAGCTACATATGCCAGCGACAAGGAACTAAATGCCCAAAAGTATTTCCACTCCACAGCACGCCAGGCTGCAACGGTGGCACGTGATGCCGGAGCACGCCAGCTGATAATCGGGCATTACTCGGCACGCTACGACGATGAGACCGTGCTGCTTGATGAGGCGCGTACAGTGTTTGAAAACACGCAATTGAGCGATGAAATGAAAGTATTTGACGTATAAATTGAGTAAAAAGCACCTTAGTGCGCTTTTTTTTGTTATAATATTTTGCTATTATATTATTTTTTTGTATCTTTGCAGCGTACAAAACAATTTGAAGTATTTTTATATGAAGAAGATTTACATACTTTCGGCAATATTATGCGCCATGACCTTCATGCCTGTAGAAGTGTCGGCAAAAGCAGCGGCCGAACCTATAATGAATTATATGCCCGATGACACAAATATCCGAATAGAGATGGAGAACAGAGCTGTGTCTGTATACGGTGCGCAAAACATGATTCTCGAAATTGTATCGGTTACAGGCAAGCCTATACAGAAGATAAAAATAGAGAGCACTTCACAACGTATAGAATTAAACTTACCAAAAGGGTGTTACATTCTGAAAGTCGGTTCAGTGGTAAGAAAAGTTTTTATACGCTGACAATAACATTGGTTTTTGCTTTGGCGCTTGCATCATGTAAACAAGGCAATCGCCACAAGAACTTGACAACAGAGGCTTTTTCAGAAATAAAAGAGCCTCTCTTTGTCATTAATGGCTCTAATGTCAGGCGTTTGCTTATTGGCAAATGCGAAAGCACACACACGGGAATTCTCGCCGACAACAGAGTGAAGCAATATTATACTGACGGCGGTAAGATGATGTGGGTAAACAAATTTGGAGTGAGCAACGGAGCGTATAGGCTGTTGGAACACCTCAAAGCCAATGTAGGAGCAATGAAGCTGAGCGAAGATGCCTTTTTCATCACTCCCATCGAAGAAGACATGAAGCGAATGCATCAGCTCGACTTCGACACCGAAAACAACACCATCAATCACGTGCTGGCACGCTTAGAGTACCACCTCATGAGTGCCTACACACGCTACGCCGTGGGACAACGCTACGGATTCACTAATCCAAACTACACCTTCAACCGTCTTGACAGCATCCTCACCAACGACTCTACACGCAGGTTCCGCGGATACAGGTTGCTCTACGATCTGAAGTCAGAACGTCCCGATGACAGTTTCCTAAACACACTTATCAGCAAGATTGCCGCCGACAGCGTAGCGCAATATCTTGAAGAGATACAGCCCGACGATGGTCTTTATAAGTCGCTGCTCGCCATGCTGCCCGCAGCCACGGAGAAACAGCGGATGCTGATAATCGCCAACATGGAGCGTTGCCGCTGGCGTTACGATAAAGCCGACCTTAAAAATGGCAAGACGGTGGTGGTGAACATTCCTGAGTTCCGACTGTATGCCTACGCCAACGGACGCTGCGTAGACAACATGAAGGTGGGCTGTGGAGCCACGAAGACCAAGACTCCGATACTCCACAGCATGATTGAGCGCATTGAACTGAACCCGCAGTGGCACATTCCCATGAGCATCATCACTCACGACATTGTGCGTCACACCGGTGACACGGCATACTTCAACCGCAACAACTATTACATCGTAAACCGTGAGACGGGCGAGGAGCTTAGTCCGCTCCATGTGTCGGCTGCAATGCTGCGCAGCGGCAAATACCGTGTGAGCCAGCGCGGCGGAGAGGGCAACTCTCTGGGGCGCATCATCTTCCGTTTCAAGAATAATATGTCGGTGTATCTGCACGACACCAACAGCCGCGGATTTTTTAACCGCGACATAAGAGCCATTTCCCACGGCTGCGTGAGAGTGGAGCG
>JAGAPI010000085.1 GCA_017623335.1 Prevotella sp. | reverse complement strand
TTTCAGAAAGGACTGTTTGTACAGATGAACCACAAGTCACGGTTCGGCTACATTGGAAAGAAGATGCCACAGCAAAACCTCATCGGCGACGAATGTGTGATGGCAGTACACCAAACAGCCGACGGCACACTGTGGGTGGGCACCGACGGCGGCGGACTGTATGCCCTAAACACTGACGGCGGATACAGACAGGAAAAACACTTTGCGCCACAAGGCAAAAGCAACTCCATTCCCTCGGCTGTGCTGTGCATAGCCGAAGACGAGAACAAGCGGCTATGGATTGGCTCCTACACAAAGGGCTGCGGATGGGTGGACACCGAAACTGGCGAATATCACCGTCTGCCATGGAGTTACGGCAAGGCTACCGGTGTGTTTGAAATCATTGCCGACAAGAAAGGACACCTGTGGATAGGAACTCTGGGCGACGGACTGAAGATGTATGACATTGCCACGGGCAAGACCGTGAGCTACAAAAGCCGCGGCGGCACGAAACAATGTCTGCCTAACGACTATATCATGCAGATGCGGCTGTCACGCAACGGCAAGACACTGTACATCGGCACATCCATGGGACTGGCGGCACTCGACATCCCGTCGGGAAGCTGGACAAAGACGTTCGGGACAAACCTTATGCTCGAAAACAACAACGTGACGGGAATAAAAGAGGACAGGAAAGGACGACTGTGGGTGGGAGGCAACGACTCACTATTCATGATTGAAAGAAAAGGGAAGATTACAAGCTACACCACGGCACAGGGACTGCCATCAAGCTCGATTGCCGACATACAGGAGGACAAAACCGGCAAGCTGTGGATAAGCACCAAGAAGGGACTGTGCTGTCTGGAGCCATCCACAGGAGCTGTGACAAACTACTATGCCAACGACGGACTACAGAGCAATGAGTTCAGCGACGGCGTGTCGCTGAGCCTGTCAGACAACCGGCTGTTGTTCGGAGGCATGCAGGGCATAACCGTATTCACGCCCGAGGACATCACACCCCGACAGCAGAAACTCGACGTGGTACTGTCGGCACTGGAGATAGGAAGCACCATAGTGAGAGCAAGAATGAAGTCGGGAAACTATGTGATAACCGACACCATCGTGGCGGAAAGCAGCCGCTTCGACCTGAGCCATCAGGACAACACGGTGACCCTGCGCCTGTCGACACTCACTTTCAAGAATCAGGAGCGCACGATGATCCGCTATAGTATAGATTCGGGCAAGTGGAGCTCACTGGCGGAAGGAACAAACCGCCTGACACTCACACATCTCACACCGGGCACCTATAATATAAGGATACAGGCTACATTAAACGGCGCACAGTCGAAGGTGAAGGAGATAACAATCGTGGTACACCAACCGTGGTACTTCTCATGGTGGGCAAAAACCATTTATCTCCTTATTATAATATATGTATGCTGGTGGCTCTGGCGCAACATGAAGGCACGGCAGCAGGATAAGCTCGACCTGCAGAAACACATTCATGCCGAGGAGATGAACGATGCCAAGCTGCGCTTCTTCATTGACCTGAGCCACGAGATACGCACACCTATGACGCTCATCACATCGCCATTGGGAGACCTCATGGCTGAGGACACCGACCCTCACCGCAACGCCATCTACGCCACCATCAAGCGCAATGCCGAGCGAATACTCCACATCGTGAACCAGATCATGGACATGAGGAAAATAGACAAGGGACAGATGAAAATGCAGATGCAGGAAACCGACATGGTGGGATTCATTAACGAAATTTGCTCACTGTTTGCCTACACGGCACGCAACAAGGGCATCAACCTCTCATTCATGCACGACGGAATAGACAAGCTGTCGGCTTGGGTTGACCGCACCGCACTGGACAAGGTTATGATGAACCTCCTGTCGAACGCAATGAAATATACTCCAAACGGCAAAAACGTGGTGATTGGACTGGAACACGACAGCAAGAACATGCGGATTTATGTAAGCAACGACGGACAGCAGATACCGGAAGACCAGCTGGAAAAGATTTTCATGCGGTTCTATCAGGCAAAGGGCAGCAACACCAAGCCCGGTACGGGCGTGGGACTCGACCTTGCACGCTCGCTTACCGAACTGCAACACGGTACCATTCATGCTGAGAACGTGCCTGGAGGCTGCAAGTTCGTTATCGAACTGCCATTGGGTTATGCCCACCTGACAAAAGAAGAGATAATGGAAAAAGTACAAAAACAGGAAAGCAGCACTGCGGAGGCACATGCGGGAAACGATATAACCAGCACTGACGAAAACGCAACCGGTACATCACCTGAGGTGCCGGAGGAGAATGCAGAACAGACTGAAGACACTGAAAATGTAGAAAATACGGGGGATGCAAATAATACAATAAATGCGGAAGATACAGGGAAAGCACCCAAAAAACAAGCAAAGCCAAAGCTGCAGACAATAGTGATAGCTGAAGATGACGACGAGATAAGGCAATACATTGCACAAACTCTCAGCAGTACGTTCAGGGTGCTGACTTGTGCAGATGGTGCCGAGGCACTGCCCGTGATTCAGAAAGAACTGCCGGCACTGGTGGTCACCGACGTAATGATGCCACGCATGGACGGCAACGAGCTGTGTACTAAGATAAAGTCGAATATACGCACCAACCACATTCCAGTGATAATGCTCACGGCAAAGGCTATGGACAATGATGTGCTGGAAGGACTGGAGACCGGAGCCGATGCCTACATCACCAAGCCTTTCAACATGGACATACTGAAGCGCACCATAATAAACAAGATTAACAGCCGACGCGTGATGGAGAAGAAATTCTCGGGTGAGGAAAGCCAAAGCGACAAGGTGGAGAAGCTGGAAATAACAACGCCCGACCAGAAACTGATGGTAAAAATAATGGATGTGATAAACAGTAACATAAGCAACAGCGACCTGAGCGTGGACATGATAGCGCAAAGTGTGGGACTGAGCCGCGTACACCTGCACCGCAAGATGAAGGAGCTTACCAATCAGACTCCGCACGACTTTATACGCAACATACGTATGCAGCAGGCAGCAAAGCTGCTGGAAGAGGGCAACCATAATATCACGGAAATAGTGTATAAATGCGGATTCAGCAACACTACATCGTTCTCCACCATGTTTAAGAAAATGTATGGACAAACGCCAAGAGACTACATGAAAGATAAATAAAAAATATGCAGGTTAAATAAAAATCTCCCCATCCAACGTTGCTTCACAGCAATAAAAGGGATGGGGAGAACTCTTATAAAAGAGAGATTGTTCAGTTGCTTTGATTATCAGTCATCAGAAGCCAGACCGGTGTAACGGTAACCCGACACCTTGTACTTGGCATATCCATACTCAGCGGGATAGGTGTCATCATCGAATGCCACGTAGAACACAATGCTGTCAGACTTTGTGCCATGAGGATTAGTAGCGGCTCCAGGCAACATCTTGCCATCGGAGATATTCACCTTGCAGTCATACACAGAACCGTCATCATTGAGTGCGCTGTTCACCACCTCACCATTTGTGGTAAATGTAAGGTTGTTAACATCTGAGGCGGTGATCACCTTAAAGTTCCAGAATGAGCCCTTGTCATCCACCCACATCTTTGTACTTACATTGTCAACTGTGTTATAGGTGTTCATCAGGACATGTCCAATTCCAAAGGGGTCTTCCAAAACAGTCTCACCGTTGGCATCGACTGCGTCCACGGTCACATACCACTCACCAGCCAAAGCCTCTGTGGCAGTGCCGCCTATCTCGTCTTTCTCGCATGACACAAACAACATTCCGGCAAGTGCCACACACATATATATATATTTCTTCATATCAAATAATCTTTTTTATTTTGTCAATACAACAACAAAGGTCATTCCAGCATATTCGGCAGTCCAATTGTATGTGCCAGTTGCCACATCAAACTTTCCGTCAAGACTATCAAGGCTGTCACCCCATCCTGTCAGGAAACAGTCAACAAGTGTGATTCTCTCATCATCACCGATAGCTATTTTACCGTCCATGGCATATGCCGTACCGTAGCCTGCCCCCTGGCTGTACCAGCCACCCAGCAAGTCGTCAACATGATATGTGCCGTCATCGTTGCTGGTTATAACAATCTCGAACGCTCCCTTATATGGTGCTGTGGCAGAAGCCACACGATAGCTGTCGGCAGTAGACACATAAAACACACCTTCATGGGCATCGTTGGGATCGGTGACAATCACAGTTCTCAGTGCCGAGGCACTGAAACCGTCGGCATTTGCCACAGAATAAGTAAGAGTATACACACCGGACTTTGCCGTATTCACTGTTCCCGACACCTTAACATCTGCTGACACATCCTCTCCATTGAGCTCTGCACTGCAGCCGGGATCGGTAAACGTAGAGCCTTTGTCGGCATGCATCACTTCATCGCCGTTGAGTGTAAGTACAGGATAATATGTGATACGCGTCAAGCCCTCAGAACTGTCGTCGCAACTTGTGAGTGTTATGGCAAACAATGCCACAAACATCAGATAAATTATATTTTTCTTCATATTACGATTCATTTTGATGAAACAATGTATTATTACTCGCCCCAGAACACAGGCTTGGTATAGTCGCTATTGCCAAATGCCGGAGTGTTGGAGTTACGTGCCGATGACACCTCAGAATACGGAAAACGCTCCAGCACCCTATTGGCTCCCACAAGTCCGAACACTTTGATGGGGGTATAGAGCGTACCCTCCTTGTAGCCGTTGTTGGTGAATGTGCTGGCATCGCCCTCAGTAAAGAATGTCTCACCCTTCACCGTGGTGTCGAAGGCAGGATAGTCAAGGCGGCGCAGCTCACACCATGCCTCAAAGGTATTGACACCCGAAAGTGCAACCCATTTCTGCACACCGATGCTCCTCTTATAGTTTGTCATATCAAACGGATAGCGTGCAATATGCTCGGCTGCACCGTCAACACCCGCAGAATTGAACGAGGACTCAATGGCAGCATTATAGTAAGCCCTTGCCTGAGCCTCATTGCCCGAACGGGCATAATACTCAGAGATAAAGAAATTTACCTCAGCCACAGTGAGCAGCGACACAGAAGTGTTGAATGCCATCACAGGACGGCACCATGCCGTGAGGCTTGTTGTGCTTGGATAGTTGGTGCCGGAGATACTGCCTACATACTTGCCCTCCGAGTTTTTCTCGAAGAATGCACTGATACGAGGGTCAGTATATTCCACCTCACCCGAAGCGTTTTTCACCTGCATTGTACCAATGATGGCAAGATTGGCGCAGATATTAGTCTGTGTTGAGCCCCATGAGCTTGAGAATTCCTCTGAATAGAACGGGTTCATAGCCCCTGCCTCATTACTCCAGCAGTCAGCAAAGGCAATATCATTTGTCGGAAAATTGTTCTGCTCAACCAGGGGCTGCACCTTAGCCAGCACCGAAGCGTCGACATTTGCCATACGCATGAGCATCTTAAGTTTAAGGGCATTGGCAAACTGTATCCACTTGCCTGCATTCTCACCGGGAAACAGGAAGTTTGTGCAGACAGCGTTGCTTGGCGCAGCCTTCTCCAAAGCAGCATCAAGCTCTGCAATCACAGCCTCATACACAGTCTTGCCGTCGTCATATTTCGGTGACAGGTTGTTGGCATCAAGAGCCTCTGTATAAGGTGTCTCTCCATAGCAGTCCACCAGTGTCTCATAGCAGAATGCACGCAGGGTGGTTGCAGCAAGATATGTGCCCCAGTCCTCCGAAGCTTCCGATTTTGCCAAGACGGTATTCAAATTCACCAATGCCTGCTCATATAGCTGAGTGTACATACGGTTTGAGCGTGTGGCTGACTGTGTGAACTGCGAATAGTCCAAGTAGTTTGAAGTTCCGTTAAGATGTGCATACACCTCTGAATGAAAACCGCCTGTTATCCTAAGGTAGTTGCCGTATGCGCTCGATATCGCCATCTCCACTCCGGGCATGATCATCGATGATGTGATATTTCCTTCAGCCGGAGAGTTGGGGTCTTGGTTTATGTCCAAGTAACTGTCGCATGAAGTCAGTCCCAGACCGCAGGCGAGAACTGTCATCAATATATATTTTCTCATATTCTTAGTCTCTTTTATTATTACGCTTTGTTGTTAGAAAGTCACACTCAGGTTACAGCCGAAAATTCTGCACGACGGATTGGTGTACATCTCTCCGAACTGTGTTGCAAGGTCACCGTATGAACCCTGGCTCACCGTTGTAGCCTCAGGATCGATGAAATAGTTGTCGCTTGCAGTCCATGTGAACACGTTGTTGCAGAAAGCTGTCAGGGCAACATTGCTCAAACTCATTGCATTAACCCATTTCTGCGGCAGGTTCCATGTGAGGCTGATGTTGCGCAGCTTCACAAACGAGCGGTCAAGCAGATAGGCCTCGCCGCCGTTGCCATAACCATAGTTGTTGAAATAGTTCTGATATGAATTGTCTGTCAGATAAATTGGTGTTGTGTTGTCTACATACACAGGGTTGGCATCGGTACCGGTGTTCACCACCGAATTGGGGATAATGAACGGACGGCGGTCGTTGTATGTTGTAATGGTGCCGTTACCGGTGAACTGCATAAGATTCTTTGTGCGTGAGAACATATATCCACCCTTACGTATGTCGAGAGCTGCGCTCAGTGTGAAGTTCTTATAGGTGAAGGCTGTGGTCACACCACCGGTCCAGTCACTGTTCATGTTCTTGCCCGTATCCTCCACCTGAGTGCCGATTACAGGCTGCCCGTTAGCATCAACTATCATCTTGCCGTCGTCGGTGTACTGTGGCAGATAGGTGTAGAACTCGCCCATAGGCTTGCCTTCCTCTGCATACATATACACTGCATCGTTTCCTGCCGAGAAATCATATATTGACACACGGCCGCCCTCAAGGCTTTCGGGCATCTCAAGCACCTTGTTCCAGTTCTTTGAGAAGTTGAAGCTCAACTCCCACTTGAAGTCTCTTGTCTGTACAGGTACAGTGGTGACGAGCAGCTCAATACCGCGGTTGCGAACCGAACCGAAATTGGTCACCTGATAATAATATCCCGTTGCAGGGTCAACTGGCAATGTGAATATCTGGTCGTCGGTGGTTCTGTTGTAGAAAGCGGCGTCAATGCCGATACGCCCCTTGAAGAACTGCAGGTTAAGACCGACCTCAAACTCTGTTGTCATTTCAGGCTTCAGCGAGTTGCTGCCCTTGGTGTTGCCCAGCAGGAATGAGTTCACGCCATTCATTGGGAACTTGGCAATACCATTGCCATAATATCCGCTGATGCTTGTTTGGCTGTAGGTAGATCCCGTGAGATAAACGCCGGCATCGTTACCGGTCTTGCCATACGCAAAACGTACCTTACCGAAACTCAGTATGTCATTCTCCGGAATCACTTTTGTGAATATCCAGCTCAGTGTAGCACCGGGATAGAAGAAGTTGTTCTTCTCCAAAGGCAGTGTTGACGACCAGTCGTTACGGGCTGTAAGACCGAGATAGAGCATATCGTCCCAACCAATGGTAATGTCGCCAAACAAACCTACAAGACGGCGCTTCGACTGCAACTCAGAGAGTGTTGTCTTGGTGGAACCGTTGCTCAGGTCCCAGAAGCCTGTATTGAAAGTCAGGTCGGTTGTCTGTCCGGTCATGGAAGTCATGGCACGTTCATTCATGTTCACACCCACTGTTGCACTCAGGTCGAGACGGTCATCGATAAACTTATTCTTATAGTTTGCCATGAAGTCATGGTTGAATTCATGCATACGGCGATAACGGTTGCGCACATATCCACTTTGGTTCATGTTTTTTGGGCCGTAACCATAGTCATTGGTTATCAGCTTGTCGTCAAGGGCAATCTGCGGAACACCGATTTTGCTGTCATAGTCAGAATAGTCGAAGCCAAAACGGTATGTAAGCGTCAAGTCCTTTATTGGAGTGATATCAGCCTGAATCTTACCGTTAATCTGCTTGGCATCAGTGTGGTTATAGTTGTTTTCTATAGCCCAATACGGGTTGGTGATACCGTATGGTGTATAATAAGCCTCAGGAGTATTGAACGCGCTGCTCAGGTCTTTCTTGTCTACAAGCGACACATCGCGTGAGCTTTCATATAGACCGTCAATCACAGATGTTCCCTGAAACTGTCCCACTGCGTCGGTGGCACTGCGTGCAAAGTTGAATGAAGACGACAGTTTCAGCCATTCGTTAGCCTGATAGCTGTTGCGCATTGCCAAAGTGTTGCGGCTATATACATCCTTATCATATGGCATGATACCATTATCATCGGTATATGAATATGACAGATAGTATGTCATCTTGTTGTCATTTGACACACCGCTAAGAGAAACATTGTGATTCTGCGACCAACCCGTCTCAAAGAAATCCTTTATATTGTCTTTCACTGCCGAATACTCGTGAATGAGCTGCTGGTTGTTCCATGCAGGACCATACACCTGCAGCGAGCCATCCATTGCCGGTCCCCATGAACCGTTCTCTATGAATGTCTGGCGTCCGCCCCAACCCTGACCGTATTTGTTCTGCAAATCAGGAAGCATTGACACCATGCGTGCCTGAACACTTCCACTATAGTTTATAGTGTAATTGCGTGCAACACCCCTCTTACCTGTCTTGGTGGTGATGAGAATCACACCGTTGGCGGCACGGCTTCCATAAAGGGCTGTAGCTGCTGCACCTTTCAGAATAGTCATGCTCTCAATATCCTCAGGTGCGATGTTCGAGATACCGCCAGCTGAGATATTGTTGCCCTGATCATAATCAGACACCATGTTGTTTTGCAACGGCACGCCGTCAACAACATACAGAGGCTGATTGCTGCCGTTGATTGAACCGTAACCACGGATTACAACATTGCTCACAGCTCCCGGGTCGCTGCTCGTAGTACTCACCTGCACACCTGCGACCTTACCCGAAAGGGCATCGGCAACATTGGTTGTGCGTGCGCCTACTATTTCATCATTCTTCACTGTCGTGGCAGAATAGCCGAGGGTTTTCTCACTGCGGGTGATACCCATAGCAGTCACCACAACCTCGTCCAGATTTGTCTGATCAGGGTCAAGAATGATGTTTGTCTTTCCACCTTTTACAGTTACTGTCTTTCCCATCATACCAACATAGGAAACTCTCACTGCACTCTTGCCTGCCGGAAGCGTAAGCGAGTACTTTCCGTTCACATCTGTCACAGTACCTGTATTTGTACCTACAATCTTTATCGACGCACCAACAATGGGTGAGCCGTCTTCGGAAGAGGTTACCGTACCGGAAACTTGAGTTTGGGCCAATGCCGTCCCAATATATAGGAACAAGCTGACCAACAAAGTCAAAAGTCTTTTTTCCATAAATACTTTTTTAATTAGTTGTTAATTTTATAAATGTTACGGGATTATCATTATCCTGTATGTTTTATTTTATATTGTTTTTATTTCCTTTTGCTTCATTTCTTTTTTATTTATGTCACCTTGTAAGGCGAGGTGCGCATTTCTTTTGAAATAAAATTGTTATAAAAAGAGCGTTTTTTGCATAAAGATAAATAAATTATGCGCCAAAAGATAACAAATCGTTATTTTTTAGCGTATTATTTAAATTTTTAGCAAAATATTTTGTGATATTAATTATTTTTCACTACTTTTGCATCCGAAATAAATTTTTGATAGTAAAAACGCCACCTCGCCTTACGAGGTATGCATAATAGACATTTCCTATCTAAGATAAAATGGTGAAGTATCTTAAGATAGAGATGACAATTTTGCAGTTTCAAATACAAGAAAACAGCGCATTTTTCAGTTTCAAATATAAAAAATCTCATTTTTTTGCAGTTTGAAATGTAAAAAACGGCCAAAAATTTGCAGTTCCAAATATAAACCATTAACTTTGCACACAAAAAAAAAGGAAATATGGAAACTATAGAATTACAACCTCTTTTCAACAATTATCACCGCAAAATAACCAAAGTAGACTTGCGTTTCAAACGCTATCTTTACAGCCAAATTAATTGGGATGCCCGAATTATCAGCATAAAAGGAGCACGTGGCGTGGGTAAAACAACCATGCTATTACAACATATCCTCGAAAATCACAAGAATATTGACCAAACGCTTTATGTCTCACTTGATGACCTGTGGTTCACCACGCACTCGCTGATTGAGTTGGTGGATTGGGCAGACCAGCACGGTATCCGTCGTCTCTACCTTGACGAGGTTCACCGCTATGAGCTATGGTCGGAGACAATAAAGAACATATATGACAATTATCCCGATATGAGTATTGTCTATACCAGCAGTTCCCTGCTGATTCTTGACAGTGCGAAGACCGACCTCTCACGCCGTCAGACTTCTTATACGCTTTATGGCATGTCATTTCGTGAGTTTTTAGCTTTTGAGGGCATCATTCATATAGACACGATTACGCTTGATGATTTATTACAGCATCATGTCGAACATGCCATGCAGATAACGAAGTCAATAAGAATAGCCCCCTATTTAGAAGCCTATCTGCATCATGGCTATTATCCTTTCTACAAAGAGTCAGGAAACGATTTTCCCGCACGTCTGCGTGAAACTGTCTCTGTGGTAATCGACACCGACCTGCCTGCTGTGGAAAAAGTGTCATTTGAGACAATTCAGAAAATCAAGAAACTTGTGATGATAATAAGTGAGAACGTGCCTTTTGAGCCTAAAATGTCGGAACTTTGGCGACAGCTGTCAACCAGCAATGAGCTGGGGCTCCGCATGCTCTATGCTCTCGACAAAGCTCAGATTCTCTCACTTCTCACCTCTAAGGCAAAGAATTATAAATTTCTTTATAAGCCCGACAAAATATTTCTTGGTAACCCTAATCTTATGCATGCGCTCTGTACTATTGTGAACAAGGGGAACGAACGTGAGACATTTTTCTACAATCAGTTTAGTGTTTCCCATGATGTCAAGACACCCGACAAAGGCGATTTTCTTATCGACAACCATTATTTGTTTGAGGTTGGAGGCAAAAAGAAGTCATTTGAGCAGATTGCTGACGTACCCAGCAGCTTCCTTGCTGTGGATGACACGGAGGTGGGATATGGCAACCGCATACCACGGTGGCTGTTCGGATTCTGCTATTGATGATGTAACTTTCAAGAAAGATTACGGCTGCACTTAATTCTTTTTATTCATAAAATATTACCTTTGCACCCCAATAATAACTTTAAAAAGGGGCTTCACAGGAATGCTGTGATACCGTCATCATGCAATGCCATCAGTCTAAGCTTGAAATAACGGTCGTCAGTGAAGCCCAATCCTCACACTTCATAACCTTAATTTTGGTATAAATGAACGGAAAAAGCTGACAATCCATTATCTTTGTAGTGACCAAACTATAAAAGATAGAAATTATGGACGTCAGCTTTATGTATCATGGATTCGGTCTCCGAAGTGTCGAGTGCTCCCGTACAGAATACAAAGATAATGGAAATTTCTAATGTATTGGGCGGAGTTCTACTGTAAGCCCCATTGCAGCAGCTATCTTGTAAAGTGTCGCCACTGTAGGTGTAAGCAATCCTCGCTCAACTCTCGATATATATCCTTTGTTTGCCCCTATGCGGCGGGCAAGCTCCTCCTGAGTGAGTCGCGCATTCTTACGTGCATCCAGCAAAATCTGAGCATTATACTCCTCCCATGCCTTTTCGCGGTTAGCCTCACGTTCAGGAGTACCTTCTTTGCCAAGTCCCTCATCCAACCATGCGTCAACATCAAAAATGTCATTATTGTCTCTCTTTTCCATCATAATATTCTTTCTTTAATCTTATTGCCTTTATTATTTCCCTATCAGGTGTCTTTTGCGTCTTTTTTCTGAAAGCGTTGAACAACACCACTACTGTGTCACCATCGTATATAAAGAAGACACGCATCTCATTATTGCCATAGTTCACACGAAACTCGTATATTCCGTCACGTATGAATTTGATATAATGCCTTGGCATCCTGTCCTCCATCTTGAACAAATCCAAAGCACGGCGTAACTTGTTTGCTTCATCTTTTGACAGACTGCTGACAAAATCCTTAAAGTAGCTTTTATAAGCTATAATTTTTCTCATGGTGCAAAGGTAATAAAAGTTTTATTACTATACAACTTTTTCGCATATTTTTTCCTCATTTTTCTTATCTTATGAATGTGGCAGTTCATAAAATGCAGTGAACAAACATATAAACGTGTTACGAAGCTATGGCGCAAGCCGCGGTATCTCAAGATTGC